>CAZFUX010000087.1:0-9376 GCA_964522085.1 uncultured Aequorivita sp. | reverse complement strand
TCATTAATCTGAATATCAGTACTATAAATATACAAAATAGTGTTGACAACACCAAGAAAAATAATGCTAAATGATTGATTATTAATCGGTTAATTTAGGTGGTGAAATCTTGGATTCCCGAAAACCTAAATGGAGTGAGTATAGAAATACTTCATCTAGTTACTGTAATTCGTTATTTACTATGAAAAGAGACCTTTGTAAACAGAATCTTCATCTAATAATTCACCTTAAACATGGAAAGAAAATAGCAACTATGATTTCTGATAAAAATATTGTGGAAGATATCGATGATGATTTTTACCATATTTGGATGGATTTAACGAAAAACAAAATGCTTAACGCACAGCATTATGAAAGTATAAACAAAGGCCTAGACGCTATCGAGTTTATTGAAATTAAAGACGATAATGCAATAAAAATATTTAAAGATTATTACATTACACGCTATAGCAATAATAAAAAAGCATATTTAAAAAACGTACTTGTAAACCTTATAATGGGGCAGACAAAAACAATAAAATGCGATGTTGAAGTGGAAAAAGTATTGAGGCTATGTAAAGTAGGCTAAGTAGTATAAAACTTTATTACAATCAATATAAAAGTAATTTCAAAAACCTTCTAGGTTTTTCGTTCTTAATATCCCTATTTTTACAAAAAAAATACAAACTTCTAAAGTAAATACAATCAACAACATTTGATATCTAGAACTACCATAGACAACGTTTTTGAAGCCGCCCGAGTAGAGGAGGTAATTGGCGATTTTGTACAGTTGAAAAAATCTGGAAGCAACTACAAAGGCCTTAGTCCGTTTACCGACGAACGTTCACCAAGTTTTATGGTGAGCCCTGTTAAGCAAATTTGGAAAGATTTTAGTAGCGGAAAAGGGGGTAATGTAGTTTCATTTTTAATGGAACACGAACATTTTACCTACCCCGAAGCCATAAAATTCCTCGCGAAAAAATATGGAATTGAAATAGAAGAAACAGAGCAAAGCAGCGAAGAAAAAGAACAAGCCAACGAACGTGAAAGCCTTTATTTAGTAAGCGAATTTGCTAAAAACTACTTTCACAACACACTTTTAAAAACCGAAGAAGGCAAAGCAATTGGACTTTCGTATTTTAAAGAACGCGGTTTTACAGATGAAATCATTACCAAGTTTGAACTCGGTTATTCGCCAGATTCGTGGGATGCCTTTACAAGTCACGCCATAAAAAAAGGCTATAAGTTGGAGTTTTTAGAAAAAACAGGACTTTCAATAGTTAAAGAAGAGAAGCAATTCGACCGTTTTAAGGGAAGAGTGATGTTCCCTATTTTAAGTATGAGCGGCAGAACCCTTGGTTTTGGCGGGCGTATTTTAACTTCAGATAAAAAAGCGGCAAAATATTTAAACTCTCCAGAAAGCGATATTTACCATAAAAGTAAAGTGCTTTATGGTATTTTCAACGCCAAACAGAGCATTGCCAAAGAAGATAATTGCTATTTGGTAGAAGGTTATACAGATGTAATTCAGTTTCATCAAACAGGAATCCATAACGTAGTTTCATCCTCTGGAACGGCTCTTACTTCAGATCAAATTAGACTTGTAAACAGGCTTACCAAAAATATTACCGTTCTTTTTGATGGTGATGCAGCCGGACTTCGAGCTTCGCTTCGTGGTATCGATTTGATTTTGGAACAAGGCATGAACGTGAAAATCTGCACTTTCCCTGAAGGTGAAGATCCAGACAGTTTTTCGCGTAAAAATTCGTTAGAAGAGCTCACACTTTATTTAGAAGAAAACGCCAAAGATTTTATCACTTTTAAAGCGTCGCTACTAGCTTTAGATGCAAAAAATGACCCAATAAAAAAGGCTGAAACCATACACGATATGGTGAACAGCATTGCCAAGATTCCAGATGTAATACAACGTGAAGTATATATAAAAGAGTGTTCGCGCATTATGGATATTTCGGAACAAGTGCTTTTTAACACGTTAGCACAAGTTCTTCGGAAGGAAAGGAAAGACAGTTCAAAAAAAGATGAAGTAAAACAAGAAGCTTTTGAAGTTGTTTCTTCAGAAAAGAAAACTGAAAAGGTTGATGTTCAATTTCAACTAGAACAAGATATAATTCAGTTACTTCTTTTATACGGTAATGTAGAAGAAGATTTTGAAGAATTAATTTTAGAAGCAGATGAAAAAGGCGAAGTTTCCTTAAGGCCCGAAATTCACAAATCGCGCGTTTTTGAAAAAATTTACCTTGATTTACAAGATGACGAAATAGAATTTACGAATCCCGAATTCAAGGAATTATACTTTGAAGTTGTAAATCGATACAATCAAAACCCAGAAGCAAAATCTGAAACATTTATTAATGATTTGGTCCCTGAAATGGCAACCGCAGTTACTCATGTTTTAATGGAAGAGGAGCGTTATGTGCTTCACGATTGGGAACGTATGGAGATTTATGTAAAAATGAAAGAGAAGACCATTGCCCAAATAGTAAGCGAAACTATTCTAAATCTACGGCGTCATTTAGTTTCACAAAAAATAAACGAGCTTTCTGAAACCATGAAAGACGAGAAAAATCTTGAAAAAGAATCTGGCTTACAGGAAATTGTAGATTACATAAGCCTTAAAAAAGTACTCTCAAATAAGTTGAATCGTGTGTTGGGTTAATACTTGAACTATTCAATTGCCATGTTGAGCGCAGTCGAAACCTTAATATTAATAAGCAAGTACTCAAAATAAGGACGAGTATTTATTTCATCTCCTTCGGAATCTCACAAACAGGAATCGGCATCATTTTATGTTGGTTAGCACGGTTTAATCTATTATAAATTTCAAAAACCACTTGTTGTCTTCCAGAAAAGTTTTCAATTTTTTTACCGTTTTCCTTCATTTTCATTGCCCATTCCAATTCATCATAACTTGCACCTATTTGGTCTTCATCAGACCTGTCGTCGCCAAACAATCCATCCGTTGGTGCTGCTTTTCGTATAGATTCGGAAATGTTTAAGACTTCTGCGATTTTATATACTTCGCTTTTCATCAAATCTGCTATCGGACTTAAATCTACACCGCCATCGCCGTATTTTGTGAAAAAACCTACGCCAAAATCTTCAACTTTATTCCCTGTTCCAGCTACCAAATAGCAGTGCAAACCTGCAAAATAATAAAGCGTTGTCATCCTTAATCTAGTACGTGTGTTTGCGAGCGCAAGGTCTAAATTACTATCGTCATTAGTTTGTGGAACTTGAACTTTAAACTCTTCAAAAACGGAGGTTAAATTAACTTCGGTGTTGGTTACATTCGCAAAATTTTCTTTTAAAAACTGAATATGTTCACGGCCACGACTCACTTGGCTAGGCGCTTGGTGAATAGGCATTTCTACACAAAGCGTTCGTAAACCCGTTTTTGCACAAAGTGCAGAAGTTACGGCAGAGTCTATTCCACCACTAATACCAACTACAAAACCGTCCATTTTAGTATTTACAGCATACGTTTTTAACCAATCTACAATACGATCTATAACTTTTTCGGTTTGCATTTTCTGTGTTTTTAATTGTTTATAATAATACCTTTACACGCAAAAGTGGTTAAAGATAAAATTAATAAAAAGTAATGGCGTTAACCAATAGAAACAATTTTTATTCGATGAGATATTTTAACTTGGTGCTTTTGGGATTTCTTCTTTTTTCGTGTAATGACGAAAGTAAAATTGAAAAGGAAATTGAAAAAACACCAATGGACGTTGAACTTATCCGTTTTGACAAAGTCTTTGCTAATGCAACACCAGCCGACCTTCCAAAGCTAAAAGCTGAATACCCAGCTTTTTTTCCGAAGCAATACAACGACAGTATTTGGGTTGAAAAATTGAATGATACACTTCAAAATCAATTAGAAAGTGAAGTGTTTAAAATTTTTCCGGAAGATGAAGTTCTTAGAGAAAGTCTCGAAAACTTATTTCAATATATAAAATATTATTTCCCAGAATTTAAAACGCCGTTGGTTGTAACTGCAACATCCGACGTTGATTACCAAAATAAAATTATTAACGCAGACAGTATGTTGGTAATTGGTTTAGATAATTATTTGGGCAGCAATCATCATTTTTATGAAGGTATAGATAAATATGTTTCAAAAGAAATGAAACCTTCCCAAATAGAGCCAGATGTTGCTGAAAACTATGCTAGAAAATATATAAAACCACCAAGCAAAGCCACCTTTTTAGGACAGATGGTGTATTATGGTAAAGAGCTTTACTTAAAAGATATATGGCTTCCAAACAGCACAGATGCTGAAAAAATTGGCTATACAGAAGAAGAATATACTTGGGCAGAAGAAAATGAAGAGTACATGTGGCGCTATTTTATTGAAAGTGAAATGCTCTACGTAACCGATCCAAAACTTGGAGCCCGTTTTATAAGTCCAGCGCCATTTTCTAAATTCTATTTGGAAATAGACAACGAATCTCCCGGGATGTTGGGGCGTTATATAGGCTGGAAAATTGTGCGTGCTTATATGGAAAACAATAAAACAGATGTAAAGCAACTAATGACAACAGATGCTGACGATATTTTTAAAAATTCAAAATACAAACCAAAAAAATAATGGCTATTAAACATACTTCAGATATAAAACTAAATATAGGTTTAGACGAAAACAAAATCCCTGAAACTATCCATTGGACAGCCCAAGACGGTGGAGTTTCCAATGAAGAAACCAAAGCAGTAATGCTTTCTGTTTGGGATAGTAATAAGAAGGAATCACTTAGAATAGATCTTTGGACAAAAGATATGCCTGTAGACGAAATGAAGATTTTCTTTCACCAAACCTTAAGCGCCATGGCAGATACCTTTGAGCGTGCTACTAATGATGATAAAATGAGCGCTACAATGCGCGATTTCTGCGATTATTTTGCGGAGAAGTTAGAGTTGAAAAGAGACAATTAAATTCATAAATCAGAATTCTGAATTGAAGAATTTAGTTCACTAATATAATTCAAAACTTCATCTCTGCCTTCAGAATTGCTGGCTGAGGTTATAAAATGGGGCGGCATTTCTTCCCAGGTTTCTAGCATTTTTTTGTTGTAAGCATCAATGTTTCTTTTTAGAGCCATTGGTTTCAACTTGTCCGATTTTGTAAAAATAATGTTGAACGGAATTCCACTTTCGCCCATCCATTGCATAAATTCTAAATCTATGGGTTGAGGTTCTAATCGGCAATCTATTAGGACAAAGGCGAGCACCATCTGTTCCCTTTTCTCGAAATAATTGGTAATAAATTTCTGAAAAACCTTCTTACTACTTTTAGAAACACGGGCATAACCATAGCCAGGTAAATCTACCAAATACCAGTTTTTATTTACCAAAAAATGATTAATAAGTTGTGTTTTTCCAGGTCTCCCCGAAGTTTTCGCCAAACTCTTACGAAGCATCAGCATATTAATAAGGGAAGATTTCCCCACATTACTTCGGCCAATAAAAGCGTATTCTGGTAATCGGTCTTTTGGGCATTTGTCAACTTCGCTGTTGCTCATTACAAATTCAGCAGATTTAATATGCATTGTTTTAAAATTTACTTTAATAATTAATTTACTGAGTGAGCTTTTTATTATTCAAACCTGAAAATCATTGTTTTTCTAGAAAACTTTTAAGAATAACTGCTTGATTGTGCTTTTCATCTTTAGCGCCATAAAGCAATGTAAGTCGTTTTTCTTTCGCTTTTATCAGAAGTTTTTCAACCAATTCTGGTTGATTATTTAGCTCGTCAATGTATTTTTTTGAAAACTCCTCAAACCGTTCTTCTTTATGGTCAAACCATTTTCTGAGTGCTGTTGAAGGAGCAATTTCCTTCATCCATTCATCCAGTTTGGCGTCTTCTTTACTAATGCCTCTAGGCCAAATTCTATCAATTAAAATCCTGAAACCATCAGTTTTGGAAGCATCTTCATAAATTCTTTTAATATGAATATCCATTACATTAGTTTTTTGACAACTGACAACTGACAACTGACAACTGACAACTGAGTCACTCCCCCCAATTAGCTATTTCTTCTTCAGACCAAAGCTCTGGAAAAAATTTGCGTTGTTGGTATTTTGGGTGAAGGTATTTTTGCCATTCAGAACCGCCCGTTGCGGCTTTATTTTCGCCTTTACTATTTAGGTAATGCTGCGCAGTATCTAGATGTACCAAGGGCCAAGCAACATTGTAAAAATGGTCAAACTGTTTTAATTTATCTTTTAAATCTTCCGAAGGATTTTTCATTTGTATCACTCTTTCTTCAAGAGTTTTACCTTCAATATTTTTGGACAAGGTTTTAAAATCGGCTTCATATTTTTCCATGAATTGCCTTAAAGTTAGGGTCATTTTGCCTGTTTTTCTGTTAAAACCTGCATCCTTCCAATATATATTATCAAAGTAATCATCAGAGGTTGGATTGGCGGGCAATCGTTGCTGTCCCTGACTGTTTACAAGGTTTTGAAGTTTTGTGCAGTATAACTCTAAAATCCTAAATTGCGCGCTCTGAAAACCACTAGCAGGCGTTAAAGTGGATCTAAAAATATTATAATCGTCATGACTCATACCATCCTTCATAATGTCAAAAGAAGTAATGAGCATTCGTGTGTAACGTTTCAGCCTATCTAATTTTGTTATCCAAACATCCTCAGGAAGATTTTCGCCTTCAGAAAGTTGTTTTATTTCATGAATCATCATTTTTAAGGTAAGTTCTGTGACCTGGTGGTACATCACAAAAATTTCTTCATCCTTAAAATCGGTTCTCGTTTTTTGAAGTGAAAGCAAGGAATCTACCTGAATATAATCCCAATAATTTATTGGCTTTGCTTGCAGTAGGCCTTTAAGATATGTTGTAGGGTTTTCGCCGAGATTGGTGTATTTTTCCTCAAGGGCTTTCAATAATTCTGTGTTATCCATGCTTTTATTATGTTGAGACGTTTTATTGAACGTCTTTATTTTTAGAGATGTTTTTAACGCCCCTAAAAATAAGGGATATTTTTCTATTTTTTATAGAATTTTGAAAATGAGTTGAGAGGTATAAATGTAGCTGCCAATATTTCGACAATGCTTTTAATATTATAATGTTAAACCTCTAAATAATTACTTATTTTTACAAATCTATCCAATAAAAACTCTTAGCAATGAAAAAAGCAATTCCCTTTTTGGCGTTCGCCTTACTATTTGCGGCGTGTAATAATTCAAAAGAAAAGGAAAACCCTAACAATAGTGAAGAACAAATGAACACAGAAAATGTTTTGCTTTCAGAAAGTACGTTACCTTATGGAGCGCCAGATTTTTCAAAAATAAAAGATGCAGATTTTAAACCTGCAATGCTGGAAGGAATTGAACAACAAGAGGCAGCAGTAATGGCAATTGCAAATTCTGAAGAAGAGCCAACTTTTTACAATACCGTGCTTGCGATGGAAAAAAGCAGTGAACTTCTTAATAGGGCTTCCGGGATATTCTATTCATTAGCAGCTTCAAATACCAATGAAACTTTACAAGCTGTAGAAGAAGAAATGGCGCCAAAATTTGCAGCTCAGAGCGACATGATTTATTTAAACGAAAAATTGTTCAAACGTTTTAAAACCTTACACGATGATAAAGCAGGTTTAAAGTTAGATTCCGAATCCTTAAAATTGCTTGAAGAATATTATGAAAATTTTGAAATAGCAGGAGCCAATCTTTCTGCGGAAGACAAAGAGAAGCTTAAAGAATACAACGAAAAAATAGCAACGCTTACCACCAAGTTTGGCAAAACTCTTTTAGATGGCAATAACGCTGGCGCAGTAGTTTTTACGAATAAAGAAGATTTAGCTGGGGTTGATGAAGATTTTTTAAAATCGAAATTAACCGAAGATGGTAAGGGCTGGAGCATTCCGCTACAGAACACAACACAGCAGCCTTTGTTGCAATCTATGGAAAACAGAGCCGCTCGCGAAAAACTTTTCAAAGCCGCTTGGAACAGAGCAGGCCAAGGAGCATATGATACCCGTGAAATAATTAAGGAGTTGGTAACAGTTCGTGCCCAAAAGGCAAAATTGTTAGGTTTTAATAATTATGCTGAATGGAGTCTTCAAAAAACAATGGCGAAAACACCTGAAAATGTAAATAAATTTTTCAGCGGACTTATTCCTGCAGCCACCGCTAAAGCACAAGCCGAAGCAGATGAAATTCAAAAAATGATTGCTTCTAAAGGGCAAGATTTTACGCTAAAACCTTGGGATTGGAATTATTATACTGAAATGGTTCGCAAAGAAAAATACGATTTAGACGAAAACCAAATAAAGCCTTATTTTGAAATGCAAAACGTTTTAGAAAAAGGGGTGTTTTATGCAGCAAACAAATTATACGGTATTACTTACAAAGAAAGAACCGACATTCCGGTATATCAAGAAGACGTAAAAGTGTACGAGCTTTTCGAAGAAAATGGCGATCAACTTGGGTTGTTTTATGTAGATTATTTTGCACGCCCAAGCAAAAGTGGTGGCGCTTGGATGGATAACTTTGTTACCCAATCTAAACTGTACAATAAAAAGCCAGTAATATATAACGTGATGAATATTCCAAAACCTGCTGGCAATGAACCTGCTTTATTGACCTTTGATGAGGTTACAACGATGTTCCACGAGTTTGGTCACGCCCTTCACGGATTCTTTGCAAACCAACAATACCCTTCACTTTCAGGAACAGCTGTTGCGCGCGATTTTGTTGAGTTTCCATCTCAGTTTAATGAAAACTGGGCGTTGTACCCAGATGTGCTGAAAAACTATGCGCTTCATTATAAAACAGGTGAAAAAATTCCGTTGGATTTAATTGATAAAATAAAGAATTCAAGCACTTTTAATCAAGGGTATAGTTTAACCGAAAACTTAGCTGGGAGTAATTTAGATATGCAATGGCATACCATTTCTGCAGACAAAACTATTGAAGATGTAAATGCTTTTGAAACGGAAGCACTTAACAAAACTAAGTTAGATGTGGTGCACGCTGTGCCACCAAGATACCGCTCAACATATTTCTCACACATTTTTGCAGGAGGATATGGCGCGGGTTATTACAGCTATTCGTGGACCGAAATGCTTCATCACGATGCTTACAACTGGTTTGAAACCCACGGCGGCTTAACACGTGAAAACGGACAGCGTTTCCGAGATATGGTACTTTCAAGAGGAAATACTTTAGAACTTGAAAAAATGTACAAGGACTGGCGCGGTAGCGACCCTAAGATAGAGCCTATGCTAAAGGCGAGAGGATTAAAATAGGAATATAGAAAAGCCACGAATTCACGAATATTTTTTATAATTATTCGTGAATTCGTGGCTTTATATACTCACTACACATAGGAACCCGAAAAATCGGGTTTAATAATTTGAA
>CAZFUX010000086.1:0-9381 GCA_964522085.1 uncultured Aequorivita sp. | reverse complement strand
AAAATCCATTGACGAAATGGAGCATTTTTTTGACCAGTATGGCGAAGAAATATCCGGTAAGGAAGTCGTCAAAGAAATCGACGGAAATACCGCTAAACTTAAAAAGACCGAACCCAAATTTTATTCCATTACGGTCAATCCAAGTGCGTATGAATTGAAACGATTACAAAATCATTCCGAAGAACTAAAACAGTATACCCGAGAACTGATGAAAGAATACGCTAAATCTTTCAATCGTGAAATAAACGGAAGAGATGTTACTATCGATGATATAAAATACTACGCCAAAATTGAACACCAACGAACGTACAAAGGAACAGACAAGAAAATTCAGGAAAACCAACCT
The DNA here is from genome assembly GCA_964522085.1 of uncultured Aequorivita sp. Classification (GTDB taxonomy): domain Bacteria; phylum Bacteroidota; class Bacteroidia; order Flavobacteriales; family Flavobacteriaceae; genus Aequorivita. The sequence goes on along the minus strand of CAZFUX010000086.1, from coordinate 9,035 downwards.
TATGCCACCAAGATACTTCAAATCAAAAACGATATTCGGAAAATTGAAAGTGGCGAATTAGAGGGGAACATCAAAAAATTACAACAAACGATGTCCAGATTAGAGAAAGAAGCACCACACCAACAAAACGGTAAACGCATTGTTAGAGGGATGCCAAAAGAAGGCTCTCAAAGCCACATTCATATTGTAGTAAGCAGAAAGGATGTATCAAATAAATACAGTTTATCCCCTGGAAGTAAGTACAAAGCTTCGGAAACTATATTTAATGGAAAACTTGTAAAACGTGGTTTTGACAGGGATAAATTCTTTAAGGCTTCTGAAAAGACATTCGACAGTTTATTTCAGTACAAAAGAAATTATGTTGAAACCTATACGGCTCGTAAAACATTTCTTAAAAACCCAAAGCTATATTTCTCTATGCTGTCTGGATTACCAACCAATGAAAAGGCAGCTGCATATAAATTATTTGCTAAATCAGGTGTGCCTATAATGAGCATTCCAACAAACAAAGTACAATTGGCATTGAAGATAATCAACAAGTTTAAAAAAGGAGTTGACCGAGCCATACAGTCGGGTTCTATTGGAATATGAATATGTCAATGTCACATATCATTCTTTTCATAATCGTGCCCGTTTTATTCATTGGTACAGTCTTATATGTGTTTCTTCACAAGGAGCAGTCAGGCAACGGAGATAAGAAATATCGGGTAAGCTTTAAACTTCGTCGTGGTAAATTTCAAATAGAAAATATCAAGCGAGGTGCATCAGTTATTGGCTCTGCGGGAAGTGGCAAAACAGAAAGTGTAATCTATAATTTTTTACAGCATTTTAGTACGCATCAATTTTGTGGTATCATTCACGACTATAAAGATTTTGAACTTACGGAAATTGCCTATCCATTATTTAAAGAAAAAGATGTAAAATTCTATACCATTGCTTTTGACCAAATCCATTATCGTGTAAACCCTATTGCCCCAAGATATTTACCCAATGAGGAAAGCGTGAATGAATTATCAAAAGTACTGATTGAAAATCTTTTAGAGTTCGATGCATCAAGCACAAATAGTACTACAAAATTTTTTACTGATGCTGTGGAGGGTTTAATAGGCGGAATGATTTGGAAATTAAAAACGTCCTATCCTCAATACTGTACCTTACCCCATTTGATTGCTATTTTTCAATCGATGACCACCAAACGATTAATTTCTTTTTTGAGCTCGAATATCACATCCAAAAGTATGGCAAGTGCTTTTATTAACGGAATGGATTCTGACAAGCAAACGGCAGGTGTAAAAAGCACATTGGCAAATGCCTTTAAAAAGATAGGTTCTCAGCAATTGTTTATGGCATTATCAAAAGATGAAGTGCCCTTGAATATAAATAGTAGCGGGAACCCTGCTGTTATCTGCATCGTGAACCATCCCAAATATGAATCAGCTTACTCGCCTATCATCGCTGCAATTATGCATACAGTCATCAAGCAAATGAGCGTGAGGGGTCAACATTCGTCATTTTTAATGATGGAAGAAGCTCCAACCATCAAACTACTAAATATGCACCGAATTCCAGCTACACTTCGAAGCTATGATATTGCCACAATTTATGTAATGCAAGACAAAATTCAAAATGATATGTTATACGGAGATAAAGCAAGTAAGGCTATTTTAAGTAACCTTTCGTACCAGTTTTTCGGGAAAGTAAATGACCCAGATACAGCAAAATATTATGAGCGTTTTTTTGAGATTGTCCGTAAGGAAACCACAAGTATCAACCGTGGTCATAATCTAAATTTTGATACACGGATTACCAAAGGCGAAAAAGAAGTTTCCAAACGCAGGGCAGATGTTTTCTTTCGTTTAAAACAAGGCGAATTTATCACATTTTCGGATGGCAAAGATAAAAGAGTTCTATTTAAACTTCAAGACATTAAAAGAGAAATACCACAAAAAATCCATATATATTCAGAAGAAGATTTACGACTGAATTTTGAGAAAATATATAGGGAGGTAAAATTTATTTTTCAATCAAAATAGCATACTAAACTGATATTCTTAATTATAACAGCGATTGTTTTTATTCAAATGAAAAAAATAGTCCCATAAAAGGTTACTTTATGAGACTATTAAAAATAGGTAAAATGGCACTTGCTAGTCCAGACTTAAAAGTTATTTAATGGTAGTTCTGTTAAACCTAAGTTTTATGGGGTCAAACTCAACTATTTAATCTTAACTCGATTTTATACCGATTCAACTTTTTTTTGAACCTATTCAACATTTAACACTTTTTCTTTATCATATTAAAAGCAATCTTGCGAACTTGAAATTAAAAAAGGAATAGTTACGGTTTTAATGACTAAAAAATATTGCCGATGGTAATGCCAGCTTAACCCATAATACTGCCAATATTATTTTAACTTTGTAAATTAATTTTTGAAAAGTGGACGGATTTAGATTCAACAAATCGGATTATAGTTTTATCCTAATTTATTTTTTAGTAGGGTCACTCTGGCTAATATTTCGATGGAATATTGAAAATTATACGCTCTTTGAAATCCTTACGGGATTGCCAGCGGTTATCATAAAAAATGTGCTCCTCTTGTACATTTTCAAATGGCTGATAAATAAATTTCTTGTTAAAGAAAAAAATTATATCACGTTTATGATATTGGCATTTGTAGCTTTGGAAGCCGTCGGTTTCTTGGATATGTTGAGGGATTACTACACATCGAATCATCCTTGGGAACTACCTTCCATAGGGGATATGTTGGTTCAAAATTTCTATAGAGGAGTTTTGGATACCGTATTGTTGCTGGGTCTTTTATCGGCAAAAAAGTACTACGAGAACAAACTTGATTACATAAAGCTACAAAACAGCCAAAAAGAATTGGAACTTAAGGTCTTGCGATCGCAATATGATCCCCATTTTTTGTACAATAGCCTAAATACGATTGATGCCCTCGTGGACTACTCGCCAAAAGAAAAGGTTAAGGAGTATATATCACACCTAGCTTCTCTTTATCGATATTTAATCCACTCCAAGGATGAGGACATAGCAACGCTGGAGGATGAAATTTCTTTGGCAAGAAACTATTTCTACCTAATAGAGACCCGCTTTGGGAATGATTATAGTTTTGAAATAATCGAGCAAGAAAAACCAAAAGCAAACTACCTTCCAAATGGAGCTTTACTGACCGTATTGGAAAATGTGGTAAAGCATAACAAGTCACTAGATGGAAATACAATTCTCACGACGATTTCCGTCGAGAAAGACTCAGTAAAGATTGTTAATTTGATAAGCAAGAGCGAATCCAGAGGGGAATCAACGGAAACTGGCTTAGTAAGCTTGAACAAACGCTATCAACTATTAAGTGATCATAAAATTAAAATGGAGGAGACCAAACAAAATTTTACAGTATGGCTACCTCTTTTAAATCTAGTTAATTAATATACTTGCATCATGCGCATTCTCATATTGGAAGACGAAATACCAGCCAATAAAAAGTTGGTTGCCTATTTAACTAATTACTTCGGGGAATCAGTTTTCATAGAAAGCGTTAGAACCGTAAAGGATGGAATAGAATTACTAAATAATGATTCGAACTACAATCTCATCTTATCGGATATTAAACTACTGGATGGGGCTTCATTCGAAGTCTTCCAAAAGGTTGAGACGAAAATCCCTATTATCTTCTGTACTGCATATGACGAACATTTGCTTCAAGCATTTCAAATGAATGGCATAGCTTATATTTTAAAACCATATCAAAAAAAAGATCTTGAAGCTGCTCTGAAAAAATTCCAAATACTTTTTGAGCAGAAAACTTTGGATAAGGATATTTTTGAAAAGCTCAAGGAAGTTCTAGACACTAAGAACAAAAGCTATAAAAACCGTTTTGCTATAAAAAAAAGGGAGGGTATAAAATTATTGGATGCCTCTCAAATAAGTCTAATACAAGCAAATGGAGATTTCTGTCAAATAGTTGACTCAAAAGGATTTCTACACAGTATTTCTAAAAGTATCGGTGTTCTGATTCAAGAATTGAATCCAAAACATTTCTTTAAAATCAACCGTAGCCAAATTGTTGGCATAGAACATATTCAAAAGATTAATCCTTATTCCAAGAACAGGCTTGCACTAAGCCTCAAGGGTATAAAGGAGCATGCCATTACAAGTACTTCAGCGACCAAGGAATTCAGAAAATGGTTAGAAAATTGAAAGTTATCAGGTAGTTCCTAAAGTTCCATCAAAGAAATGCTATATGGGACTGGTCACTTTTGCTTAACGTAATTCTATACCTGTTCAACCTTTTATACAACCCACTTAACTTTTTTTACTTTTTATAAATCACATTTAAGACAATCTTGCGGCCATGACATCAAAAAACAAATGTTTTATGGCAACGAATAACTTCACAATTTTAATACTAGCCTTTTGTACAACCTTACTCGGCACAATTGCCTATGGACAATCGGACGCGACCGCACAGATAGGCGGAAAGATAACGACCATTAACAAAGAGCCTTTACCTTATGCCAATTTAGTCGTATTCAAAGTGACGGATTCCTCAATGGTAAAGGGGGCAATGTCCGATGACCTAGGCTCATTCATTATCGAAAAAGTGCCTTCTGGAAAGTACTATCTCTCAGTAAGCATATTGGGCTTTAAAACCTATAATTCAGAGACATTTGAAATCGCTACTAGTGGAAAAAAAGAATTTGGTACAATCCAATTGGAAGAAGAAAGCTTTGAACTTGAGGGTGTAACGATAGTTAGCAAAAAACCGTTGATCCAGAATAAAGTTGACAGGGTGGTTTTAAATATAGAAAACAGTATACTTGCTACGGGTAACACCGCTCTGGATATTTTGCAAAAAGCACCGGGCGTAACCGTGGATAACGGCGTACTCAGCTTGGTAGGCAAAAGCAATGTACTAATCTTAATCAATGGTAAGCAAACTTACCTATCACAAGGTCAATTGCAAAATTTGTTAAGTTCGACACAATCAAGTGCAATAGAATCCATTGAGATTATGACCAACCCATCCGCAAAGTATGATGCTGCCGGAAACGCGGGAATCATCAATATAAAAATGAAAAAAACCCAAGATGCAGGAACTAATGTAAGCGTGAATATTAGTAATGGGCAAGGCAGATATAGAAACACCAACGGGGGAATGGCTTTGAACCATAAAAATAAAGTCCTCAATATTTTTGCAAATTATGATTATTCGGACAGCGAGGATTTTAGTACACTTGAGGTTGATAGATCAACATCTTTTTCGGAGCAATCAACTTTCTTCAATTCTTCATCATTCGATAAGTTCAGATACAAAACCCATAATTTCAAATTTGGAACTGATGTTAACCTGTCCCCGAAAAGCACTTTGGGTTTTATAATTAACGGTAATTTTCGGGATGGCGATTCCAAGCTAATAGGTACTACGAAGATAAGTACGCAACTTGGAATTATCGATTCAACCGTGGTAGGGCTAAATAAGGGAAAATTTTCTACCAAATATTTAACCTATAATCTGAATTACAATATAAAACTGGATACAATGGGCACCGATTTGACCTTTAGTTACGATTATTCTAATTCACGAAAAAATGATAGTTTTAATTTTGGTAACCGTTTTTTGGACGAAAACCAGAACGAATACCGCCCCTCTGAAAGTTTTAGAAACCTTACCCCACAAGATGCTAATATTAATGTCGGAAAAGTGGATTTTATATATCCCTTTAACGAGACTTCAAAGTTAGAAACAGGGCTAAAATACAGTTCGGTCGAAACAGACAACACTCTTCAATACGATATCCTACAGGATAATGGTGGCTATGTGAACGATGAAAGACGGAGCAACCAGTTTATTTATAGCGAAAAAATAAGTGCCGCATACGCCAATTATAATATGCTTTTGGGATCGTATAGCATTCAGGCGGGATTGCGAGCGGAAAGAACGGCTTCAACTGGAAACTCTGTAACGGATGCAAATGTGGTGGATAAAACTTATACGGACTTGTTCCCAACGCTTTTCGTCCAAAAAAAAATCAATGATTCCAATACGATTAGTGCCAGCTATGGAAGGCGAATCGACCGCCCTAATTATGCTTCCTTAAACCCTTTTGTCTATTACATTGACCAATACACGTTTCGTTTTGGAAACCCATTTTTGAAGCCCCAATACACGAACACATACAACTTCGGCTACCTATTTAAAAACAAATTCAAGTTCGATTTGAGTTACAGCAATACTAAGGACGCAATCGCCTACATATTATTGACGGATGAGGAAACCCAATCGATTTCTCAAACTGATGCCAACCTTAACGGGTTCAATTCTTACAGTTTGAATATTAACGCACCCATCAAAATAACTAATTGGTGGAACACTTATAATAACCTTTCGATGTACTATAACCAATATAAATCGGATGAAGTAGAAGGTGCACCACTTCAATTGCAAAAACTAGCTTGGCAGGCAAGCACGAACCATACCTTTACTATTGACGGTAGGTCATCGGCCGAGTTGAGTGCGAATTATGTCTCTCCAAATGTGTATGGTGTATTCAACTTAAAATCTTATTACGGCATAGACCTAGGAGTTAGTAGAACATTTTTCGATGATAAGATGAACGTTAAGTTTGCCATCAACGACATTTTATATACTAGGGGTAAAAGAACGGTTTTCAGCACCTTGCCCAATAGTAGCTATGATATCAATACCAACTATGATAGTCGAATTTTTAGATTAAGTGTTTCCTATAAATTCGGTAACATCAAGTTAAAATCGACCGATAAAAAAGGTGGTGCCGAAGAAGAGAAGAACAGGTTGCAATAATTGTTAAACAAAAGACCCCTAAAATGAACATTTTACGGACTGTTTTTTCCGCTGTAATCTTTCGTTTTCCACTTTTTTATTGACAGTACAATATTCAAAAACAAACATATAAATTAAGATATGAAATGAAATCAAAAACTCTAATCTTATTATTAATTAGTTTTTTCATGGCTTTTGGAATAACTAAAGCACAGAAAAACATCCTACCATTAAAAGGCTTTGAGAAAATCAATTTAGGCCCCTACATTCAAGCTACACTAATCGAAAGTGAAATGACTGGAGTGTCTATATTAGATAACAATCTACCCAAAGACCAACTGGTAATCAAGGTGGAAGGAAAAACTTTAAAGGCTTATATAAAGAATGCCAGAAATATTCAAAAAGATAAAGTGAACCTCCTTGTAAATGGTAAGGTAAAGATTCATATCAAAATCTTTTACCACGTACTCAACAGTTTATTAGTTAAAGGAAACGAGCATATCACCTTTGAATCAGATATAAGTTGTCCAGAGTTTTACGTTCGTGGACAAGGGAATGGAGCTATCTTCTTTAACCACTTAAATATTGACAGACTACGAGTACGTCTATACGGTAACTTCAATATTAATTCTAAAGGTGGTAAAATAGTATACCAACACTTCAGGACGCATGGAAATACAGAAGTGGATTTTGAAAATGTCATGAGCAAGGAAACACATTTGATAATGTATGGTAACAATGAAATTTTTGTTAACGTAACCGATTTTTTGAAAACCCAAGGATTTGGAAACTTCTCGGTTAAATACAAGGGAAAACCTGTGTTGGAAAAAGGACTAAGGCTAGGTAAAGGTATTGTGAGAATGGTTCAATAATATAGCTCAAGCCTATGATTATAAAAGTTAGTAAATTATAAACTAAAACAATACAACCCTAGCATTTACAAAACTTTCCGACTTCAAAAATAACATTGCTAGAGGGGCAATATAATTGGCATATTACGAGAATTATCTTTACCCAAATAGTTCGGAATTTTCAGGCTCAAAATCTTTATAAATTGAAAAACCATAAAAACATATCAAAAAAATTAGCACACAGTCTAGATATGCTCGAAATCGAGGAAGAAGATGTGCTAGTAAGAGCGGAAAAAGGTATTAGATTGGTCAAACGGACTCTAAAGGAAATACGTAATACAGTCATCGACTATAAGTTTGAAAGCCGACAAGAAGAAATCCACTTTTTTAAAGACATAAAACCAAGAATATACAGCAAGCTCATTTATTATGTGAAACTATTCAACATTGAAGGTAAAAGGCCTAGGGGAAGTAATAAATCTCAAGTAAAATATCTGAACAATAATATTGAAAAACTTCAAACTTACTTTAACGATAATCTTGATTTTTATCATTATTACCGCAGAGAGGCTACCGTGTTTGATGAGCAATATTTTTTAAGAGGCAATGCCGATATTCGGTTATTCCCAGATTCATTTCATTTTTTGGTAGATGAAGAATTTGCAACAAGCCATGATAGTACCGTAGCCACAATTTTAGCTTACGACCTTTTAATCGTCCACTTAAAACGGGAGATTGATAAATTGGAAAATAACAACAATTATGCAAATTTAAGGTTGCTACAAGGCAAAACGAAAATTACGTGGACAGCCCACAAAATTTATTTAATTGAACTGATTTACGCCTTGCACAGCACAGATGTCATCAACAATGGTACTGTGGACATAAAAGATATTGCTTATTTTGTCGAAAAGACTTTTAAAGTGGATTTGGGCGATTATTACAGAGCTTTTCTCGAAATACGGATGCGGAAAAATGGCAGAACCAAATTTTTGGATATACTAAAACAGCAGTTGACCAAACGGATGGATGATTCCGATAACATAAAATAAAACACCCAAGATGCTTCAACTTGGGTGTTTCTCATTTTGAGGAAAATCTCATTTTATTTGATGGTTTTTAGATACTATATTTTTTAGGCAAGTACCAAAGACCACTATTCTAATACATTGAAAATGAGGGAAAAAAAACACCCAAGTAGTCCTAACTTGTGAAAAAAGTCGGTTAAAACTTACCAATTTTGTAGAACGAAAGTCAAATCAAGTCAGGGGCTATCATTTTAGATGAAAGCAAAACGGTAGTCCCTTTCATTTAATCCGTTCTATTATGCCTACAAGTATTATTACCACAGACGACCTTCGAGAGTT
>CAZFUX010000085.1:0-9642 GCA_964522085.1 uncultured Aequorivita sp. | reverse complement strand
GTATCGGTTATTTAGGACTAGACAAAGCATAAATGTCTATGCTACTATTTTATTCAGATAATATTGGCCCCAAAGTTCCTACAACTACGGTAAGTTCAAAACTTTTCTTTCTTTCTTTACCGTTAGAGTAAATGAGAAGGATTTTTTCCTCTCCCTGAGAAATGGCTTTAAAATGGAAAGTAGACTCAACCTCACTGTTTATAGTTTTCGTAACGACGGGTAATTGAAGTACTACAAAAGAAGGAGTTTCTCCCAATTGCCATGAATAATTAGAATTAGCATCGCCATCAAGGACCACCTCAAATGTATCATCTTCGCTTAGCTCTATTCTTGAACCATTGTCTTTATTCGTATAAGGGCCGGCACAGGAACTTAAGATTATAAAAATCAGTAAATACTTCAGCTTGAACATATTTTTAAAATTAAAAGGTTATTTTTTATTTTCACTTAAAAGGAATGTAACAACATCTGCTAATTCTTCTTTACTAAGAGAACCACCATAAGCAGGCATATTTTCGGCACCATTCACAATTCTTATAATTAATTGTTCTTTGGTTAATCTATTTTGGACATTTGTAAGTTCTGGTCCTCGAATTCCTCCCTTATTTCCAATTTTATGGCAATAAATACAACCGACACTATTAAAAACTTCGATACCTTTTTTCTCTACTTCCGTGGGTTGCGTTACTGTTGTGTACTCGTTCAATGGTGGGGTTTTAAACCTTGGCGACCACGGTGCTTTTATCCCAATGTACCACAACGAACAAATGGATAAAATGATGAAAGTAACACCTGCAATTGCCCAAGGCCTTCTCAACGGGCTGCGTTCTCCCTTATTAGACAGAAAAGGAATGGAAAAGAGCAGCGCGACACCTAATAATGGGCCTATAAACATTACATAAGATTCAATCTGTCTTGGCATTAATGCGAAAAGTGCAAAAATCCATGTAAAATACCAATCTGGTTTAGGGTCGGCGTTTACATTTGTTAAATCTGGTTGTGAAGTTAATTCAGGTGCACCCACAAACCAAGCCAAGCAGATAATAATAATTAAAACGAAAAGACTAAAAACGGCATCTCTCCATATGGCATCGGGGAAAAATGGCACTCCTTTTTTTATTAGCATGGCTTCGTACCATTTTTTATATGTCTTAGGATCTACCAATCTACCGACTTTTGGAGGCTCAGAAATTCCGTTTCTAAATACTAAATACAGATGATATATCACAATCAAAAATAATAAGGACGGAAATAAAAACACATGCATTGAAAAGAAACGGTTTAATGTTTCTCCTCCAATATTTTCTCCACCCAATAGAAAATAGGACAATGAATCACCAATTAAAGGTATTCTTCCCATTTGTTCTGCTGCAACAACCGCAGACCATACACCATTATTGTCCCATCTTAATAATTGCCCTGTAAAAGCCATTATAATGGTTAATGCCATTAAGAGAACACCCGTAATCCAGCTCATCTCGCGCGGATATTTATACGCTGCATTTATATATACTCTAATCATATGCATTCCCATTAAGAATACCATCCCCGATGCTCCCCAATTATGCAACCCACGAATAAAGCTGCCCATAAACGCTTGATTTTCTATATATACTAAGGATTCGTAGGCAACATCGGCTGAAGGTTGATATAAAAACCCTAAAGCAATACCTGTAATAACCTGAATAACTAGACAAAATAACGTTGCACTACCCCAAACATAATTCCAAGTAGATCCTGGTGGCACCAAGTGTGTGGTTAATGGTTTCATCAAATCACTAAAACCACCACGGTCGTCCATCCAAAGCCATATTTTTTTCAGTCTTTTTTTCATGATGAAATATTGGTTATAGGGATGGCTTCTGTTTCTATTTCAACTTGGTTATTAACAATACGTATTGGATATTTGAAAAGTCCTCTTGGTGGTGGGCCAGCTGCACGAGAACCATCTTTATAATAAACACCCCCATGACAAGGGCACATAAATAATTCTGCTTTTTCTTCCCAACGCACAGGGCAACCTAAATGTGCACAGTTTACTGAAAAAGCAGTTAACTTATCATTTGGTTCTCTGCGTACATAAGCTGCCGAGTAATCTATTTTGCCTTTCCATTTATAGGGAGAAGCATTCTCAAAAGAAACCATTTTGGTCTTTCCTACTTGAAAATCACTTAATGCGCCAACATTTCTCCATTGAGCGGCTTTTTTTCTTGTTACCGGATCTAGCATTGCCGTAATTAGAGGAAAGGCTAAAAAAGTGCCTATTAATGCTCCTATTCCGAATGTAATCTTTGTTATAAATCCTCTTCTATCAACAGATTTTTCTACTTCTAGAACGTCTTCTTCTTCACAGTTACACGCCATTTTCTTCGCTTTTTAGTAATTCTTTATAAATTTCAATAATCCACCCTATGAGTGCCGCTCCAAAAAGTATAAGTCCAATTCCTGAAATAATCCAAGAAGTCAGGATTCCCCAGAATATTAACACCACTCCTAAAGCCATAAAGAATGGCCAATAGGTAGGTTTGGGTAGTTCTTCTGGTTGTGCTTTATATTTAATCTCCTTAGCCATTGGTTATTTACTTTTTGAAATTTTTATTTAAATAGTCATTTTTTCATTTACAACAGGATTTACATCATACCAATGCAACATTATTTCTACGGAAGTTATCACATAAAGCACACATCCTGGCACCCACATTAACATTCCCGCCATTTCCTGATCTGTACGGATTGTCATTGGAATTGGATTTCTTAAAGTTGTAAAGATGGGAATGGCTTCAGCCATAGACGCCGAACTCGCAGAAAAAGCAACATACAGCCCTAATAATGAGCAGCTAATACAAGCTGAAAATAAATAAATTACACTTTGTACCGGATTTAACCTCTTGGAAGGATTGGGGTGTAAAACAGGTAACGTAAATAATAAACCCGCAATTAAAAGGATTCCAAAAATCAATTCTTCGGGAATATTCGTAATCCAACTACCATTCGGAAATGCAATGCCACAAATTGCCGTACCAGTTTTAGAAGACGTTATTGCGGCACTTAAAAAATGACCTCCCCACATTACTACTGCTGAAAGTATCCATACACCGATAAAGTATTTTTTAGGATTTGAAAAAATAGATTTATCTGAAATTTTATTTTTTTTCAATATTGATGAAGGAAAGGATTTCAAAAATAAAATTGGAGCAATCATCAACAATACAATGTGTTGCAACATACTCACACTATGCAAACCGAAGTTGGTTAAATTTCCAATAGGCGAACCTAAAACCAAGTATATTAATAGTACTGAAAATATAAAAAAAATCTTTTGCCTTATACTTGTTCTAAAAAACAATAAATAAAGCGTTAAAAATAAAAGCACCACGATCAACCCTTTAAAGGACCAATTATATGAATCTAAAAAATAATCTATACTTCTCATAGTGAGGGCGTTATATAAACAAAATAAAAAACAATTAACCAAACAATATCCACAAAATGCCAATACACATCCACACCTTCAATACCAGCAATGGCAATCGTTTTTAACTTTCCGAAAGAAATAGCAAAAAGAATTATTAAGGCGATAATTCCCAAAATAACGTGCAATCCATGAAAACCTGTTAACGTAAAAAAGCTTGAACCAAAAATGTCCTTATCCAAGGTAATTTGCTTTTCATAGAGGCTAATATATTCGGTCACTTGGCCTATTGTAAATACAATGCCAAACAAAATTGTTATTCCTATCCAAATCTTAAACATCGTGTAGTTCTTCTTAAATAGTGCTTTTTTGCTAATTATTAAAGTAATGCTACTCGCTACTAAAAATAGTGTGAATATACCGGCTCGAAATGCATCTAAATTCTTTGCTACAGTATCTGTTGCATCAGAAAAATTTCGATAATAAACATAGGCGATTATAAGCGCTATGAAAAAGAACGTTTCCGAAAAAATAAAAAATAACATCAAAAATCTCCCTTTATTTTTCATCAATTCAGCTTTTTATCTGGATTATTAAGATTTTTTAAATCCCATAAAGGTCTTCTACTATGTATTCGAGGGATTTCATCAAAATTCTTTAGTTGCGGTGGCGAAGGTGTTGCCCATTCCAAAGTCCAGGCATCCCAAGGATTTGCGTTTACAGTTCTCGGCTTTTTAAGGGTTATATAAATATTCCAAAAGAAAACCCCCATTCCAACGAACATTAAAACGGCTCCAACTGATGAAAAAATATTTAAGACTTTCCAGTACGGTAAATCTGGATAAGTATATATTCTCCTCGGCATACCGAAAATCCCTAATATATGTTGTAAAAAGAAAGTGAGATTAAAACCTAAAACGAACAGCCAAAAATGCCATTTACCCAATGAAGTAGATAACATTCTTCCACTAATTTTTGGAAACCAATAATAGATTCCGGCAAAGAGACCGAAAAGACTTCCGCCAATAAATACAAAATGAAAATGTGCTACTAGATAATAGGTATCGGTTAATTGCCAGTCGATTGGAACAATGGCAAACGAAATTCCGCTCAATCCGCCAAATGTAAAATCTACTAAAAAAGCTATCACAAATAACATCGGAACGGAAAGTGTTATACTCCCTTTGTGCATAGTACCTATCCAATTAATAACTTTTAATCCTGTAGGAATACCAATTAGCATACTACTAACTGCAAAAAAACCGTTTATTGTATTTGAAAGCCCAATCGAAAACATATGGTGTGCCCAAACGCTGTAAGATAGAAGTGCGATAGCTACTGAAGAAGCTGCTACAAATTTGTATCCGTAAATAGGTTTTCTTGAAAATACAGGTACTACTTCTGAAATAATTCCAAAGGCAGGCAATGCCAAAATATACACTTCGGGATGACCGAACGCCCAAAAAAAGTGTTGCCATAAAATGGCTGAACCTCCAGAAGACGGAATAAAGAAATGAGCATCGAACTGCCTATCAATCAACATCATAAACAAACCTGCATTTAGTAGTGGGAATGCTGCTAACATCAAGAATGCATTTACAAATACCATCCATACGAACAGTGGTAACATATTCAGCTTCATATCTGGTGATCGTAGCGTAAGTATGGTTGTTATAAAATTGAGACCCGCACCAATGCTTCCAATACCTGTTAAAATTAATCCCACCAAAAAATAATCGACACCTTGCGTTGAGGAATAGTTGTTTTCACTTAAAGGCGCGTAGTTAAACCAGCCAGCATCGGGTGCTCCTCCTGCAAAAAAACTAAAATATAATAACATTCCACCCAGGCAAGTCATCCAGAAACTAAAGGCATTAAGCCTTGGGAAAGCCATTTCATTAGCTCCTATCATTAATGGGATTAAATAGGTAGCTAAACCTATAAACGCAGGCATCAACACCAAAAAGATCATCGTTGTGCCGTGCATTGTAAATATCTGATTGTAAAGCTCTGGAGAAATCAAATCGTTTTCAGGCAATGCCAACTGTGCTCGGATTGCCATTGCTTCTAACCCTCCAATAATAAAGAAAAAAAGCGATAAAAAAAGATACATAATACCCAATTGCTTATGGTCCACAGAGGAAATCCATAACAATTTGCCACGTCCCGTCTTTAGCGATGGTAATTGTTCTTTATCTTCAGGTATGTCTACGTATAAGCTCATTTCAGATTATTTATATATGCTACTAAAGCATCTATCTCAGATTCCGATAAAATAAAATTTGGCATTTTAACTCCAGATTTAACAGCTTGCGGATTCGTTAACCACGCTCTTAAATTTTCTTCATTATTTACTTTCATATCGGCCAAAAACCTTTTACGGCTTGCAAAATGAGTTAGATTGGGCCCTATATTTTCTTTAAATTCGGTTCCATTGATGGCATGGCAATTGGTGCAGGTCTTGGTTTCAAATATTTTTCTTCCCTTTAAAAATAATGAATCAGAGCTTTGCGCTACAGGTTGTAACTGTTTTTGTTGCCAAATTGCAAAATCTTCAGGTTTTATTGCTGTAACACGAATACGCATTCGGGCGTGCTGAACTCCACAAAATTCACTACAACTACCCAAGTACTCTCCTTCCTTTTCGGCATAAAACCACATATAATTATCAATACCAGGTATCATATCCAGTTTTCTTCCCAATTCTGGAACCCACCAACTATGTATAACATCTGCCGAATTTAACTTTAAAAGAATTCTTTTACCTGTGGGAATAAAAATCTGGTTTGCTGTAATTACACCACTATCGGGGTACTTTGCTTCCCACCACCACTGATGCCCCGTAATTTCTAAAAAAGGTTTTGGGTTTTCGGGTATGGTCTGTATTTTTTCCATTGTCACTATGGTTAAATAGACAAACACAGCTGTAACTATTGTAGCTACTAGGGCTAAAAAAAATTCTACCCGTTCACTACCTTCAACTTGAGAAGGCACTTCTGGTCTTTTTTTCGCACCATATCTGAACAGATAATAAAAGGTATAAAATACAACCAATAAAAAAATAATACTTGCAACTACCAAAAAGTAGATGAACAGTTGTTCTATTGAATCGACATCAGATATTTGTAAAAAAAAGTGATTAAACATTTATAAGTTTATTGTTGAACTTTCTTGTTTTGCCAAAGGGTTTTCAATTAAGCGTGTAATCGGTTAAAGATCTATAATCAAAATAATATAAAAGGTCTCTTAGCACCGATGCACATGCAAACATACCATCATTTCATCTTGTCGACACATTTATGGTTGCATAAATTAAATTTGAATCATAAAAAAAATAGAAATCACAGTATTTTATTCAAATAAAAGACAGAAGAGCTAGTTGTTTTCGAGATCATGTCAAACAAATTTGTGAGAAATTATTAGATGTTCCTTATTCCGTATAACAAGATTGGAGACGAAAATCTTAAAATTGTGAAAAGAATTGTTTTCCTAGTAGAGCACTCTAAAAAAGGCAGGTGAACAAAATAAATAGCCCATTAAAGAGATTATTAAAATATAAATCGGAGGGACAAAAGGCATTGATAAAACTGAGACATCAGTTTTCATAAAACGAGTGGCAAGACTCATGAAAGACCAAGGTTTATTTGCTAGAAGGAATTACTAGTTTAGAATAATAATAAATTGTAATCACAAAATCTCGGTGGTAGTTAATACAATGCTATTGCTAAATCAATTTAAGAGCTAAATAAACAATGTGTTTATGATAGAATACAACAAAAACTCAGGTAGAACTCTCCATCTTTTTGTGGATAGAACCTTGGTAAAATAAAAGAAGTATCCACGCTACTTTAGAGTATAAAACTATCAACGAAACTGAAATGTAAAACCAAAAATAACATCCTAAATCTCGCAATTAGTTGCATAACATTAAACCTTCTGTAATTGTGTTTTCTGCAATCGAAGAATCTCGTGTTGTGCTTCCTGCAAATCCTGTTCAAATCGTATCCTGTTGCCTAAAATGTAATTTGCTACCAAGTCGCGGTAATGGGCAATCCCATCTAAAAGATTCTGGCTAAATTTTTCCCAAGATTTAAAATCGCGTGTTGTTGGCGAAGTAGTCCGTTCTATTTCCTTTTTCAAGAAATCTATATAAAGCCTGAGTTCAGTAACAAATAGCGAGGCTCGATTTGGATTTTGCATACTATTTTTTCGTCCGTAAATATGATCGGTCATTTCACGCAAGCTTGTAATCTTTGAGAAATTCACAATGTTCGGGCCTGGGCAAATGGTTACGGCTGTTAGTTTTTTCAAAAAAGGAGTTTCGTAATTTATAGGTGCTGCATTACTCAAACCAATGCACAGACATTCTTTGCTTAACACATCATCTACTTGCTTATTATATTCTTCTACGGGTAACTCTAATGTTTTTAACTGCTCCAATTTCAACTTTTGATATTTAGATGAAGCAGTACAAATAGGTGTTTTAGTAAATTCCGTATTCGACTCCAACAGCTTTTCGGTACACGGACTGCCAGGTTTTTCATTATGTATTCTTCCTAATCGCTCCGTTTCGGCGGTGGTTCCTTTTAGATAATTAAATTCAACTCCCAGCGGCGAGGCTTTGCTTCGTACCACATCATTTTTTTTTGAATTCACCAATAGTTCTAGCGTATTTTCATCTACTGTAGTGGCTTCCGGACATAGTAAAAAAGGAGTGCCCCAACCCGTGCCGTCTACATCATAATAATCTTGCAATAAATTGTCTTCTTCGTTGGTTCCAATTCCGCCTTGAACTGTTACTTTTATTGGGTGCGGTTTGTCGAAGCCAGCCTTTCCTTTCGCTGTAATTGCGGGATTGTAAAGCTCAAAAAGGCTATCTTGTAATTCTTGCTTTTTCTCTTTAAACTCTTGAAGTATTGATCCCATTAGCAAACCTTGCGTAGCAAAAACGTGTCCACCACAATTTAAGCCAGATTCAATTCTGAATTCGCTTACCCAAATTCCCTTTTTAGCCAAATATTTACCTTGAATTAATGCAGAACGATAATCGCTCACTTTAATAATCACTTTTTTATGAAAACCGCCCAATTCATATGCGTCAAAAGCTGAAAAGCCTTCCATATAATTGTACAACCGTGGATTCATTCCTGCGGAAAGCACCACGGCAGAATTGCTTAATTCACAGTCCGCATATCCTTTTAAAGCAGTGACGGCATCGGAACCATTTTCTATAACTTGTTTGTTTTTATCCAATTGCTCTTTGTCCACTTTGGTCATAATATTGACTTCAATAGCACCGGGTACTAGACTTTCGCGTAGCAATTTTTCAATAGTTTCTTTTTCTGTGGCATCGGAAAGTGAAAACCATTCATGATATTTTTGCTTCAGCAGACTGCTATCGGGCAGCATTTCAAAATATTTTACAATATCTGAACCCGTTTCAAAAGCAGAAGTTTTCAGTTTCTCCATTTTAGAACTTACAATGCGCTGCATTAAATTGAGGTAATCTGTTATGCGACGCGCTCTATAATTTTCCTCTTTTACGGTAATTGGCGTGTAAGCCTCGTTATTTTGCTGGTAGTAATATTTCCGCATTACCTCTATTAAGTTGTCTTCAATAATGGAAAGGGTAGAATTTATTCCGAAATGAGCAACTTTTATAGGTGAATCGATGGTGAAGGCGATTCCCATTACGGGAATATGAAAACTGTGCGGGCTTGTAATTTGCATGCTATTGAAATTTGAATTGAATAGCCGTAAAGAAATAGAATCTAATTACTTTTTTTTATGACGAAAATCATAAATATTACTTTTAAATCTTTAATTTGGTGATCCTCTCGCATTACAAAGTTTAGAAACGGGTTCTAAACATTTCAAACGGGGTTCGGAATATATCTGTTAGGGTTCGGAACGTATTCAGCGGGGTTGACAGACGTCTCTATAAGTGTTTGGAAAGTGTAATTTTGTATATTTTAAAGTTAACCACTATAAGGAGGAGTAAAGACTATAATAGTTTTATCCGTATGTTGTATTACATTTGAACAAGACCTCAAAAGCCGTTCTTAAAACTAGAAATCACTTAATTCTTGAGCAATCAACAGGTATAAATTTACATATTTAGATTTACTATAAACTTCTATATATCATCAAATATTAACCCTAATTTTCAGCTTATTATATACTCACTCCATTTAGGTTTTCGGGAATCCAAGATTTCACCACCTAAATTA
>CAZFUX010000084.1:0-9780 GCA_964522085.1 uncultured Aequorivita sp. | reverse complement strand
ACTTTGTGGAACAAAATTCCCTTTCTCTTTTTTAAACGTTTAGGACGCTATTGTAGAAAAACATATGTTTTAAGATGAAAACTTAGTTGTTTTATTACTTAAATCAGGCGTTTTTTTAGTTGGTGTATGGATGCTTTTTTAAGTTTAATTCAAAACATCATTTTGTTGTTAACTTATAGATAAATTTTAAGGAAAGTGTGCTTGCATATTTATCATAATAGAAATTATTATCCTCTATGTCAAGTGCGGCTAGGGTTTGCCCATTTGCTTTAATTGTATTGCCTTCTTCAGCTAGTAGAAAGTCCTTAGGCTTTCTGTAGGATACGAGTTCATAGCTTAGGCCAACTGAAAAATTTTCATCGAAATTATATGCTATACCAAGCCCTCCGCTTATTTTTTGGTTAAAGATGCTCCCAACTTCCGAGCCCTGTACCATAGCTAAATTAACGACTGCAATCAGGCTTATTGCAGCAACGCGATGAACTTGAGCTACCTCATCTCCCTTATTATTTAAGAGGCGATATGCTTTAAGCTCTTTAAATGTTATGGGAACCGAAATAGTGGACGAAAGCATAAATGAAACAGGTTGAGCATTGGTTATTATTAATGTACTATCCAAAGGTGAAATTTGTGCGGTTTTTAGCTTTTCCAAGCTACCATTAAAACCAAGACTAAGTCCTAATGAAATTTTTTCATTAATTCTTCCATTAACTTCTTCTTTTTCTTCGATTTCAATCTTTAAACTATCTTTTAGAATTTGCTTTGTTTTTTTTGAATTGTTTTCTATCTGTAAGTAACTTTTTTCTTGTCCATTAGCAGAAAGTATCAATAGTAATGTAACAATAAGTAGTAAGTTTTTCATAACATCAAATTTTATATTTCAATATTATGCGGAAATATGGCATAAAAAAATACCCAATAAAGGGTATTTTAGAAATTTGGTTTTGAGAGGCTTAATTTAAAATTCATACTTCCTATCCAAAGCATAACGCAACAATCCCCCTTTGCCAGAAAGTCCCAATTTGTGAATCATATTTTTACGGTGTTTTTCTACTGTGGAAACAGCTGTGAAACGTAAATTAGCAATCTCGCTAGTAGATTTTCCTTGTCCAATGTACCGTAATATTTCACGTTCGCTTTTTGATAAAATTGGTTTTTTGGCTAAGGTTTCTGAATCTTCATCCAAGAAGGAAAGGTCTATGGCGCTGTCAAAAAAAGTGTTGCCTTGCGCCACGGCTTTTATGGCGTTCAGCACTTCTTCTAATGGAGAATTCTTCAGTAAATAACCGGAAGCCCCTACATCAATCATTTGTTGAACGGCTTCTTGCTGGGCAAACATGGTAAATGCTATAATCTTTGTTTCTGGAAATTCTTTTTTTATGAGCTTCGCTGCAGCAATGCCATCTATCTTAGGCATTTTTATGTCCGTTAAAACTACTTGAGGCTGTTTTTTTCGAACAATTTCTAAAAGTGCTTCGCCATCATTTGCCATACCTACAATGGTAATGTCTTCCTCGTATTTAAGTAATAGATTTATACCGTCTACGAGGCTTTGGTGATCTTCGGCTATGGCTACGGTTATCATAATGGTATGTCTATTAAAACGGTTGTTCCTTTAGTAAGGGTTGAGTCTACTTCCATACTTCCTTCTAAATGTTCAACACGGCGTTCTATTCCTGAGAGGCCCATTCCTTCTTTATTCAGTCCTTTTTTTATGTCGAAACCTTTGCCGTTGTCTTCTACTATAATGTTTATGGATTCCTTGTATTTGGTTATTGCAATAGATGCTTCGGTGGCGTCTGCGTGTTTTATAATATTAGTAACCAATTCTTGAATTATGCGGAAAATGGTAATTTCCAAAGTATTTTCAATCCTTCCGTCTAGCCCAAAGTCTTCCACTTCAACAATTAGTTTATTTGTTCTGGAAGCATTTCTTGCCAGTTTTTGTACGGCTGGCAACAGGCCGTTTTTGGCAATAACGCCGCTGTTTTTAAGGTGTGCCATTTCGCGTACCTCCGTGTAAGCTTGTGCTAGTAGGTCACCAACTTTTGTAAACAGTTCGTCCATTTGCCCTATTTTTTCTTTGTTTTTTGCTAGATGGTCAAATTGTAACTTTGCAGCGGAAAGGGTTGCGCCCACGCTGTCGTGTAGGTCGCCCGCCAGTCGCTCCCTTTCTTTTTCTTGCCCAGCCATCATTGCATCAATGGTTGTAAGCTGCTGTTCTTTGAGAATTTTCTCGGTTTTTTGTATTTCTATTTCGCTTTGTTGTTCGGAAATACGTTGTTTTCGGCGACTGTTTTTGAAGAGGAGGAAGCCGATTATTGTTACGCCGAATAGACCGCCGCCTAGAGCTATTGCGATATTTTGGTTTTGTTCTTTTTGTTTCTGTTCTAGTAGTATTTGTTTTTCTTTTTCGGCGGTTTGGTATTTCGTGTTAAAATATTGGATGTTTTTGGCGTGTGTAGCCCGGTCCAAAGAATCCGTCTTTTTGGCAAATGTTTCGTAAGAAAGTGCGGCCTTTTCAAAATCTCCCTGAAAATAATAAGTGTCTGCAATATTTTTTAATATAAAATTTTTTGTAGAGGTCTTTTCTTGTTTTAAGGGAATCTTATAGGCTTTTTCTAAATATTGAAGAGCTATTTCATAACTGCCGGTTGTTTTGTAAAAATTTCCGTAATTGTTATAGAGGTAAGCCAATTTTTGATTGTTATTTGAAATTTTGAACCTGACTTCAGCTTTGTTAAAGTATGGTAGGACACTGTCCATGTTTTTTAGAACGAGATGAACATGCCCCATATTGGTTTCTAGATTGCCCATTAGTTCTTGCAAGTTTTCAGTTGAAACTATTTTATAAGCATCTTTCATTAGTTCCAGTGCCTTATTGTAATTTCCGTCCTGCAATTCAGAAGTATATTTATAGTAGTAACAATCGTACAATAATGACACATCCTTCAAATTATTGGCAATCGCGCAATTTTCATTAATTAATTCAGGAGGCCGTATCGAGTATTCAGACGTGGCTCCGATACTCTCTATTAGCCTATCATTTATTTTGAAGGCAAGACTTGGTTTTAATATAATTTCTTGCATTATTTTTTTAGCCTTTAGTAGCAGCTTTACGGCTTCTTCATTATTGTCTTCAAATAGGGCAAGGGTCCCAGAATAGTAATAAAAATCTACTTTTTGAAATTGAGTGAACTTAGTCGTATCAAGTTTGCGGAGTATATTGTCTATACCTACTAAATCTTTATTCTTGACCAATAAGTCTAAGGATTTAAAGCTTAAATCTTGACAAAACCCATTCCCCATAATAAAAAATATTAGAATGCGCATTGAGCAGAAAGTCATCAGTCTTAAAAGGGATGTTTTCAAGATATACAGTTATCTTTTTATGATGATACCACCATTATTAGTGTCGGGAATTACAGGGTTATGACCTTTCTTTTTGTATAATTCCATATGCTGTATTCTCTTTAAGTCCGTATAATATCGATCACAGTTCATTTGGTCTTCTGTTGGAATGTCTCTATCGCCTATGAAATAGCGCATTGTAACTTTTCTGAACGTATCCCCATTAGTCAAAGAAATTTTCAATTTTTGATTTAGTTGGCTTACGGTATCATTTTTAACTTCTATGATAAAAAGCACCAAATGCTTTTTTACATCATTTTCGCGTTCACTGGTTGGAGCATCGCACCATATAGCCTTTACCAAATCATGTTTTCTCTCTCTATTGGTCAAATAAAAGATTTCTTCCATTATAGGGGGTTTTTCATTATCCCATTTCGAAAATTGAAGATTGATGTGAAAATCGCGATTGTTCACATATGTTATTTGTGCTTTGTCATTGTCGTACAGATGATATTTCATGGTGCTAATTTTTAAGATTATATTAAAAAATTTTTGAATTTTGGTTTTAAAAAGTCGCCTTTTCCATTTGGCAATACGACTGAGGAAAATACATTGGTCATTTTATTGTGAAAAGTGCGTCCGCAGGTATGAGTTGTCCCACTTCCTGAAATTGAGATATTCGAGTCAAAATCAATATCTGCAAAAGTTAGTCCAACTACGTGTTTTTCTGAGAAGAGCACTGATCCTGAATCACCAGAGGCGGCCATATTTTCGGTCATTATTTGGTCTGTAAAAACCACATATTTTCCCAATCCGTTAATTTTATGAAATGGATTTTCTATCCGAATGGCTGCTTCCACTGAAAGTATTTTGGCTTGGGTAAAACCCGTGGTTCTCCCAGCTTTTTGACAACCTCTATTTAATTTTGGCTCTTTAATTTGATTATTATTTAAATCATTTATTTCAGAATTAAATATACCAACGCTGCAACTTTCATTTTCATATATCTGAAAAACTGCGGCGTCTACAAGCCCATTAAAAGTTTCCCATACAGTTTGTCCAATGGGCACTTCTTTATCAATTGTATAAAATAAATCGGTTCGATCACTGCTGGATGGTTGAATTATTTCTTGATGTTCATTTGTTATTAGGATGTTCCGGTTTTCACCGGTACTTAAATATGAGGATAGCACATGCATATTTGAAATACCGAAGGGAGAATCATAGCCTTCAAGTTTAAAAAGTATACCCAATGTTCCCGATTTACATATAGATACATTTTCACAAATACTCGTTCCAGCTCTTATTGGTCGTACACATTCTTTAAGTTTTTGATGGGAAGACAGCAAATTTCCATAGTTGTTTTTAGTTTTATTTCCTTTGGTTCCATTTAGTTCTAATCTAATTTTATCGGTATAATTACCCATTTTTTTATTTTCTGTACCAAATTCAACCCAATAGTTTTCTACATTACCTGGCTCCGTAACAATCGCAACATAACTCATCAATGAATTACCTTTATCCATAATTTCGATACACTTCTTTAATCTCGCTCTTGCTTCAAAAAGTTTCATGCGCTAGTAAAACTTACAGGATTAAACAAATAAACAATCATAAAAATCGCCAAAGCCCCAGCTGCGGTAATTTTTCGGGTTGTTTCTGCTAATGTCTGTATGTTATCTTTGGCGCCAATATTGACTGTTCCAGAAAGCGACATACTTATTGCCGCTGCTGAAATTGCCGTCAACACTCTAAGAAACCAAAACGTTTCTTTATTTGGAGAACCGCCGACTGTTAAAAAAACAAAAACAAATGTCAATAGTATCAATGCAATGATAAGCATCATTATGGGGTTGGTAGTTTTGTTCATAATTTTATATTAAAAATATTGTGTAAATATCTTATGAAGATAGAATACAAAACATACCCAATACAGGGTATATTTAATGCGTTATTGCAAAAAGGAAACGCAACAAGTTAAACAGAAGAATTTAGAAAACCAACTATCAGACTAATATTCAGTAAAGAAGAAGAAATATCATTGCTTAAAATAAGCCTTAATAAATAATAAAAAAGCAATAAAAACCAAAAAACCAACCAAAACCCAAATGCTGCCTTTGTACTGTTTGTTATGAAGTTTTTTGTCGCCTCTATAACTTAAAAACATAATCACTATGAAAGCAACAAAAAATAAAGCAGCGAAAACCAATTGGCCAGTTGTGAACATAAATTTGTAGTTTTATGGCTGTAAAAATAGAGATTAAAAGGGAAACTGGAGACAGGACTTAAGGGAAATAAGACAAATCCATAATTCCTTTGAACCTTGTCTTGGCTCCTGACTCTCTAAAGTCTTATTTCAAAAATAAATAAACATGAAAAATAAAATAGCCGCCGTAACAGAATTCCACAAAGCTTTTAGTTTAGGAATGAAAGAAACACCAACTGCCGAACTAGGAGTTAAAAAAAACCTACTTCGTTATGAATTAATGCGAGAAGAAAACGAAGAATACCTAGAAGCCGCTAATAATAAAGATTTGGTAGAGGTTGCAGATGCATTGGGCGATATGCTCTATATATTGTGCGGAACCATAATAGAACACGGTATGCAATACAAAATTGAAGAAGTCTTCAACGAAATACAGCGCAGCAATATGAGTAAGTTAGGAGCAGACGGAAAACCAATTTACCGTGAAGACGGAAAGGTTTTAAAAGGACCGAATTATTCTAAACCAAATATTGAGGCTATTCTTTAAAAGTAATGATTTTTACTGCTAACCGTAACTGGTTACTGTTTACTTTACTTCGTATCTCCAACCAAATGGGTCCTCGGCAAGGTTGTGCTGAATATTAGTTAGCTGTTCTTTAAAACGTGTAGAAAAACTATCTTCAGGTTTAGTAAGCTCGTAAACGGTTTCTTTATGGCCAAAAGCGCTTACGGGACTTATTACTGCAGCAGTTCCCGCTCCAAAAATTTCTTTTAGAGTTCCGTTTTTAGCAGCTTCTACCAATTCAGAAACCAAAACGGGACGTACTTCTACGTCTATATTATTATGTTTTGCAATGTCTAGTACACTTTTTCTAGTTACACCATCCAAAATTCTATCGCTCACAGGAGCAGTTAACAAAGTATCGTTTATTCTAAAAAACACGTTCATCGTGCCAGCTTCTTCAAGATATTTATGTTCGCTGTCGTCTGTCCAGATTACTTGCTGGAATCCTTTTTCACGTGCCAAATTGGTTGGGTAAAACTGTGCGCCATAATTTCCAGCGGCTTTTGCAGCACCCACGCCACCATTGGCAGAACGGCTGTAATGATCGGCAATAATAACCTTTACATCGCCAGTATAATAGGCTTGTGCTGGCGAGGTTAAAATCATAAATTTATATTCGGTTGATGGTGATGCGCCAACCCCAACTTGGGTGCCCATCACAAAAGGTCGAATGTATAAGGAATTACCAAGACCGGGTTTAACCCAATCTTTATCTAATTTCACAAGTGTAGTCAATGCTTCAAAGAAAAGATCCTTCGGAAATTCAGGCATTGCCATTCTTAGTGAAGATTTATTGATTCGCAAAAAATTCTGTTCAGGTCTAAAAAGCCAAACTTTACCATCATCATCTTTATAGGCTTTCATTCCTTCAAAAACGGCTTGACCGTAGTGAAAAACCTTTGCGCCTGGCGAAATCGTTAAAGGCCCGTAAGGACGTATGGTTGGGTTTTGCCACGCTCCATCCTTATAGTCACACTCAAACATATGGTCGCTAAAAGTGCTTCCGAAGGTGAGATTATTAAAATCTACTTCTGAAATTTTTGAAGAAGCAATTTTTTGAATGTTTAATTTTGAAATGGTCGAAAGGTTCATGGAAAGAAATGTTTGTTTTTGTAAAAATAGGTAAAATTTATACCAATTAAAATTCAAAAAATCATTAAAATTGCAATAATATAGCAATCAATAATATACTAAAAATATTAAGATGAAAAAAATACTGTTTATACTAGCATTATCATTTGTAGCATTTAGCTGTAAAAACGAAAAGACTGAAGAAAAACCAACTGACATAGTTGAAGAAGTTGCCATAACCTACCAATCCTTTGGTGATAAAATTACAGATGAAGGTGTAATGACTAAAACTGAAATGATTGAAAAATACAAATCTCTAAAACCAGGAGACACTGTAAATGTTAAGTTTGCTTCAACTGTAAAAGATGTTTGTCAGAAAAAGGGATGCTGGATGAACCTTGATATGGCAGATGATGAAGCAATGGTTCGTTTTAAAGATTACGGCTTCTTTATGCCGATGGATATTGCTGGACAAGAAATAATTGTTAACGGAAAAGCTTACGTAGAAGAAATGAGCGTAGAAGACCAACGCCATTACGCCGAAGACGGAGGAAAAACTAAAGACGAAATTGCAGCAATTACTGAAACCAAGCGTACACTTGCTTTTGAAGCCGATGGCGTACTTATTCCTGAAGTGGAAAAAGAATAATACACTTTTCTAAAACAAGCAAAGTCAATAAAATTGACCTAAGATATTAATTCATAGTACGTAAGGCTATAATTTAAAAAGTCTTACGTCCTATGTCATTTAGTCCTAAGTCTTTTATGATAAAATTAAAAATTTATTTTGAAACGCACTTTATTAAAAACGGGAGATGGTTCTTATACTCTGCATATTGCGGAGTGGGACGAACAATACCATTCTAAGCATGGCGCAATAGCTGAAGCTCTTCACGTTTTTATTAAAGAAGGCTTATATTATTATGCTACTAAAATTTCTTCGGAAGATATCTCCATTTTAGAAATTGGTTTCGGCACAGGTCTAAATGCTTTTCTTACTTTATTAGAAGCTAAAAAGAACAATTTCAAAATAAATTATACAGGCATTGAAGCCTATCCATTAGAAATTTCGGAAATTAAAAAACTCAATTATCCTTCACTTTTAAACGCTTCTGAAGTAGATTTCAATAAACTTCATGAAACAACTTGGGAAGAAAAAACAACTATTTCTGAAAACTTTCAACTTACAAAACATAAAAAGTTTTTTTCAGAAATTACAATTGAAAACACTTTCAACCTAATTTATTTTGACGCTTTCGGAATAAGAGTACAGCCTGAACTTTGGACGGAAGAAATTTTCAGTAAAATGTACAACGCTTTAAAAACCAACGGCGTATTAGTAACCTACGCCGCCAATGGTAATGCTAGACGAGCAATGCAAGCAGTAGGTTTTTCAGTAGAAAGACTTCCCGGGCCTCCCGGTAAAAGGGAGATGTTGCGAGCAACTAAATTCTGAATTCAGAATTAAAGAATTCCCAATCTTCCGTTAAGGCACTTTGTCAATCCTATTTGAATTTCTAAATTTAGGTTTATGAATATGAAAG
Organism: uncultured Aequorivita sp.; assembly: GCA_964522085.1. Lineage (GTDB taxonomy): Bacteria > Bacteroidota > Bacteroidia > Flavobacteriales > Flavobacteriaceae > Aequorivita. The sequence goes on along the minus strand of CAZFUX010000084.1, from coordinate 1,043 downwards.
TACTAATAACAGGAGCTACAGGGCTTGTGGGTAAGGAGTTGGTAAAACAATGTCACCAAGACGGAATTGCTGCTAACTACCTAACAACGAGTAAAGTAAAAATTGAAAACAGAGATAATTACAAAGGTTTCTATTGGAATCCCAAAAAAGGTGAGGTTGATAGTAATGCTTTTGAAGGAGTATCCGCTATCATAAATTTAGCAGGAGCTTCCATAGCTACACGATGGACTAAAAAGAATAAAAAAATAATAATGAATAGCAGGGTAGATGCTATAAACCTTTTATACAATACGCTTCAAAATATAGATCATAGTGTTACTCATTTCATTTCAGCTAGCGGTATTAGTATTTATCCAAATTCAAAAACAAAATTATACACAGAGGAAGATATACAAGTAGACGATAGCTTTTTAGCCGAGGTTGTAGTGGCTTGGGAAACCGCCACCGCAAAATTTAAAAACTCAGGCATGGAAGTTAGTAAAGTACGTACTGGCGTTGTATTGGCAAAAGATGAAGGTGCATTCCTAAAACTTGTAAAGCCAATTAAATTAGGCCTTGGTGCATCTTTAGCAAGCGGGGAGCAGTGGCAATCTTGGATACATATAGAAGACATTGCAGGCATATATATTTTCCTGTTTAAAATTCAATTAGAAGGAAAATACAATGCCGTTGCCCCAAATCCAGTGCAGAATAAAAAAACAACAAAAATGATTGCTGCAAAATTAGAAAGCCCTCTGTGGTTGCCTAATATTCCTGCTTTTGTGCTTAAACTTATATTGGGCGAAATGGCTGTACTAGTTGTAGAAGGACAATTGGTCAGTTCCCAAAAGATTGAAAAATTGGGTTATCAGTTTAAATTTTACAACCTCGAAAACGCATTACAAGATTTGCTGTAAACAAAAAAGAGGGACAAATTTGCCCCTCTTTAAAATCTTAAATATTATCCCGTCCTGGACTAGCGATACACTAAGACCTCAGTGTAATGAATACATCAGCAAATACTGGTAACACCAAACGTACTCAAAAAGACTACACGCTTTCTT
>CAZFUX010000083.1:0-9853 GCA_964522085.1 uncultured Aequorivita sp. | reverse complement strand
TAATTTAGGTAGTGAAATCTTGGATTCCCGAAAACCTAAATGGAGTGAGTATAGTGCTCTTGTGAACGCCTATAATCTTGGCTATTTCAGTAAAGCTAATGCGTGTCTCTAATAATCCAGAGATTTGATACCTTTGTGACAAGGTCAATTGTTTATAGTGTTTCATCCAAAACGAATATAAATATTGAGCCTAAAATAGATGGGGCTAGCCCCATCTATTTTAGGCTCAATATTCGTGTTGCACTTATAACTTGAACTTAGACTTTTAAAAAACTTTCAAACTGTAACTTCGTGAAAAATTATAAACCCCTTAAAACCATTACAATGAAAAAAAAATATTTTTCTTTTTTCTGCTTTGATGCTAACTGCTGGCATTCAGGCATAAATAGTGACTCCGAAGCCAAGTCCGTTTCAAAAAATTGAACAAAAAGTAGGCTTGACTGATGTAACTTTAGAATATTCTAGACCTTCTATGAAAGGTAGAGCTATTATGGGAAGCCTAGTTCCTTTTGACACTATTTGGCGCACAGGAGCAAATGCTAATTCTAAAATTACTTTTAGTGAAGATGTAGAAGTTGGTGGTAAAACCTTAAAAGCAGGATCTTATACCATTTATACCAAACCAGGAAGTTCAAACTGGGAGGTGTTTTTTATAGCGACTCAAACAACTCAGGAACCCCTAAAAATGGGGTGACAGTACAGTAGCAGCACAGGTTACAGTGCCAACTTACCCAATACCAATGGATATTGAAACATTTACAATGAGTTTTGATGATTTAACAAATGATTCAGCAGTTTTAGGCTTAGTGTGGTAAAGACGTGAAACAAGCTAAAACTTGGATTGATAAAGCAATTGATGACAAAGGTGCTAAGTTCTGGCAATTACGCCAAAAGTCTTTAATTTATACAAAAGTAAGTGATAAAAAAGGAGCTATAGAAGCTGCAAAAAGATCAATGCAATTGGCTAAAGAAGCTGGTAATGATGATTATGTTGCTATGAATGCAAAGTCTCTTAAAGAATGGGGTTCAATGTAATTTGAACTTGTAATATTAAATAAATAAAGCCCCAATTTTTGACCGTTATTTATTTTTGACTTTACCTTTTCTGTAGCGATCTAAAAGTTCTCTTTTAAAATCGTCTTCTGTTTTTTTGAGAATGATTATTTTTTTGGGTGAAATAATTTTACGCAATTCAGCGGTAAGTTGCTTTCTTAAAGCTAACTCTGAAGTTTCAATTGTAAAATTTTCATCTATCAATTCATTTGCTTCGGCGTCCGTAAGATTATCTAAGGCACCTTTTAGTTTTTTGAATATTTCGTTACGTTCTTGCTTCCGGAGTGCATGAAATTTATCGTCAAAGTTGTTATAAATAGGCCAGAATTTTTCAGCTTCAGAAGAATTGAGAGCTAGTTTTTCCGTAATATAAGCCGTTTTTAAAGCTTTAATTTTTTCGTGTTTTTTATCTTGGGCTTGCACAGATATAGCCAATAAGAAAAAAAGTATAGCTAATTTTTTCATTGTTCGTTAATTAAAGTTTCTGTATCCACATTTTCCAAAAGATAATCTTCCAGTGTGGATTCTGAAAATTGGTGATTGTCAAAGTTTAAGTCTGTAATATCTTCATCATCAATATATGAAGTGAGATCGTAAAAATCTAAATTCAAGTTGCCTTCTTCAATATAGGTATCAATAGCCGCCAATTGCAGTGAATCTAAACTTGAGTTGTCAGTTTTAGTATTAAAAACAGTGAAGCCAATAACCAAGCAAGCTGCAATTGCTGCTGCATACCCGAAATATTTTTTCGGGAAAAGTTGAATTACTTTTGTAGGTTTTTCTGAATTGATTACAGCTTTCGAAACACGTTTCTCCATTGTTTCAAAATATCCATCAGGCACAGTATGTCCAGTAGATTTAGGGAAGCCTTCTTCTGAAATTTTACTGAATAAGCGCTCTTCGAAATCCTCAAAATAGTTTTCGGGAGTTTTAAAACCAGTTATGTTTTTATTTTCTTTCATTGTTTAATTAGGACTTAAAAAACTTCAAAGAGTTTCATCCTGTGTTTTTATAAATTCTGTAATTTTCTTTACGGCAATGTGATAGCTGCTTTTTAAGCCACCAACAGAGGTCTCCAAAATTCCTGAAAGTTCTTCAAAAGTGTGGTCTTCAAAATATTTCATAGTAAAAATCAACTTTTGTCTTTCAGGAAGCGTTGCAATTGCTTTTTGAAATTGAAGTTGAATTTGGTCACCTTCAAAATAAACATCACTTTCTAAATTGCGCAAAGCATTGTCCTTCACTTTTTCAAGGGAAACATTATTGCGTTTTGCTTTTTTGTTGAGAAAAGTAATGGATTCATTGGCTGCGATTCTATACATCCAAGTATGCAATTTACTATCTCCTTTAAAAGAATTTATGTTTCTGAAAATTTTTATAAATGTATTCTGAAGCACATCATCGGCATCATCGTGGTCTAAAACCATATTTCGTATTTGCCAATAGAGCCGTTCCTTATATTGCGTAACAAGTTCTCGAAATGCAGATTCTTTCTCCGCTTCGGTCTGTAATGCTGTTACAAGTTCTTGTTCGTCAACCATTATTTAAGTGCGCCACTTATTTATAGGACTAAGTTACGGAAGAATGGTTTAATCTTGGGGTACGTAATTATGAAAGAGATTGCATTTCTACCAAATTGTAATAAACTCCTTTTTTCTCCAAAAGTTCTTGATGTTTGCCTTGCTCCACAATTTCTCCTTTGGAAAGCACTACAATATTATCTGCATTTTGAATGGTAGAAAGACGGTGCGCAATAACGATAGAAGTTCTATTTTTCATCATTTTTTCCAACGCATCTTGAACCAAACGTTCGCTTTCGGTATCTAAAGCCGAAGTTGCTTCGTCCAAAATCATTATTGGTGGATTTTTAAGCACGGCTCTGGCAATGCTTAAACGTTGTTTTTGTCCACCACTTAGTTTGTTACCGCTATCGCCAATATTGGTGTCAAAACCTTCAGGAAGGTCTTTTATGAACTCGTAGCTATTACTAATTTCTGCCGCTTCGATCACTTCTGCTTCAGAAGCTAAAGGTTTTCCAAGTTTTAGGTTATTCGCCACGGAATCATTAAAAAGAATAGAATCTTGCGAAACAATGCCCATTAAACCGCGAAGTGATTTTTTTGAAATATCTTTTATATCTACACCATCAATTTCAATAGTCCCTTTATTTACATCGTAAAAACGAGTTAATAAGTTTGCTATTGTACTTTTTCCACTACCAGATTGCCCAACGAGTGCAACGGTTTTTCCTTTCGGAATTTCCAAAGAAAAGTCTTTTAAAACATATTGATCTTCGTATTTAAACGAAATGTTTTTGATGGAAATAACTCCGTTAAAATTTTCCTTTTGAACTGGATTCTCAATATCTGTAATGGTGTTTTCGGTTTCCAATAATTCGAAAATACGTTGTGCAGAACCATCGGCTCGTTTTATGGAGTAGCTTGCTTTTGCAATGGCTTTGGCAGGCGTTAATATGTTGTAGGCAAGCATTATGTAGCCTAAAAAGAAACTGGCGTCCAACGTTTTATCTACAAATACTAAGTAACCTCCAAACACTAAAAGGACACCAATTGTAATGATTCCGAGAAGCTCACTAACTGGAGATGCAAGATTTTGCCTATTCGTTACTTTATTTGAGTATTTGTAAAACCGCTCGTTACTATCTTCAAATTTCTTTTGAAAAAGATTTTCAGCGTGAAAGGCTTTAATAATGCGAAGCCCACCCATTGTTTCTTCTAGAATAGAAAGAAAAATACCTTGTTCTTGTTGCACTTTTAAGGAGCCTTTTTTTAGGGATTTCCCAATTCTCGAAATTAAAAAACCTGAAATTGGCAGGAAAAGAAATACAAAAAGTGTGAGTTTGGGACTAATAGATAGCATTACTATTAATGAAGTAATAATTGTTAACGGTTCGCGAACAATCATTTCCAGTACAGAAAGCACAGAGTTTTTTACTTCATCAACATCGCCACTTATTCTGGATATGGTGTCTCCTTTTCTTTTTTCTGAATAAAATGCCAAGGGAAAACTAATTATTTTACTGTAAAGATCATTTCGTAAATCTCTTAATACTCCATTTCGTAAATAAGTAGAGTAAAACATTGCCAAATAGTTACTTAGGTTTTTAAGTAAGAAAATAGTAATAATGACACCTATCATAAACATAAGCACCTTAAAATCACCATATTCATTTATATACCTAACTAAATGAAAATTTAGTAGATCTTGTATGTAAGTCGTTAATTCAGTAATGCCATTATATTCAGGTATTTTTTTAACTTCTCTTTGATCGCTAAAAATTATCTGAAGCACTGGAATTAATGCTAAAAATGATATAGTACTGAATAAAGCATAAAATATATTGAAAAATATATTCAGATAAGCATACCTTTTATAAGGAATAACATAACGCAGTATTTTTTTGAAATAGGTATTCATTAACTAATATTTAGTTGTGCGGCAATAGCGTCTATTTTTTTCTGAAGTATTGTTTCAAAATTATCTTTTTCCAAAGTGTTCACGCTAATGTAGAACTTTATTTTGGGTTCTGTACCGCTAGGTCGTGCTGCAATTTTACTGCCATCTTCCGTATAATAAATTAATACGTTAGATTTTGTCAGATTTAATGACAAAGTTTCCTGTTTTATAAAATTTGTAGTTTCGCTTTTTGAAATATCATCCATTCGGACTACTTTATTACCAGCGATTTCTGTAAAAGGATTCTCGCGAAGGTTTTTCATGATTGCTGAAATTTCTTCGGCGCCTTGCTTTCCTTTCTTTGTAATTGAAATTAAATGTTCGCGGTAGTTTCCAAATTCAGTATAAAGAGTATTTAAATACTGAAACATACTGCTTCCAGCCTGTTTCTTCTGTGCAGCAATTTCGCAAGCAAGTAGGGTAGCGGTAACAGCGTCTTTATCGCGAACGAAATCGCCCACTAAATAACCGAAACTTTCTTCACCACCACCAATAAATTCAAGCTCTGGAAAGTCATTTATCATTTTTGCAATCCATTTAAAGCCTGTAAGACCTTCAATATATTTTACGTTGAAATGTTTCGCAACCTTTTCAACCATTGGTGTTGAAACGATTGTAGAAGCTACGAATTGATTTCCGTTTAACTTTCCAGTTTTTTGCCATTGTTCTAAAAGGAAATGCGTCATTAAAACCATGGTTTGGTTTCCGTTTAGCAAAACCATTTCATTGTTGTTATTTCTAACGGCAACGCCCAAACGGTCGCAATCTGGATCTGTGCCGATTACAATATCTGCATCTTCTTTTTCAGCGAGTTCTAAAGCCATTTTGAGCGCAGCGGGTTCCTCCGGATTAGGCGATTTTACTGTTGGAAAGTCACCATTTGGTTTTTCCTGCTCCTTAACTATTGATACATTTTTATAACCTGCTTGTTCCAAAACCTTTGGAATCATTGTAATTGAAGTTCCGTGGAGCGAAGTAAAAACAATTTTCAAATTATCTTTTGCTCCTTGGGAAGTGTTGAAAGTGCCGTTTTCAACGGAAGCCCTTGCAAAAGCGTCATCAACTTCTGTATCTATATATTGAATCAAATTTTCATTTGCTTCAAACTTTATATCTTCGTATTTAAGTGAATTTATTTCAGCAATAATTTCGCCATCCTGCGGCGGAACCAACTGTCCGCCATCTTCCCAATATACTTTATACCCGTTGTATTCGGGCGGGTTATGTGAAGCCGTCAAAACTATTCCAGCTTGGCAATCCAACTGTTTTACGGCAAAAGAAAGCTCCGGCGTAGGCCGTAAACCTGAAAAAAGAAAAACTTTTATGTCATTAGCTGAAAAAATAGCTGCTACCAATTTTGCAAATTCCTTACTGTTGTGGCGACAATCGTAAGCTATTGCAACTTTAATTTTTTTATTAGGAAATTGTTCCTTTAAATAATTTGAAAGTCCTTGGGTATTCTTACCAAGTGTATATTTGTTGATTCGATTATCGCCAAGCCCCATAATACCACGCATTCCGCCAGTTCCGAATTCTAGGTTTTTATAAAAACTGTCTTCCAATCCTTCAGGATCGTTGGCAATCATTTCTTTAATGTCGTATTGGGTTTTTTCGTCGAAAAAAGGGGTTAGCCACTGGTTAACTTTGGCAAGAATTTTCGGATCTACGTAAATCATTCGCTTAAATTAATTTTCAAAAATAAGTATAAACAGAGGGAGAATTCAAAATTTAAGGTTCAAAATTCAAAACTTTAGGATGAATTTTTTTCGAATTAACGAATCCAAAATCACGAATTAACCGTTTCTCTTACAATATAGTTTTGGGAATCTTTTTTACTTCTTAGAATTAATTCGCCTAAAAACCCTGCTAGAAAAAGTTGAGTTCCTAAAATCATTGCCGTTAGCGCGATAAAAAACTCTGGTCTTTCTGCAATTAGTCTTCCAGTTGGGTTTAGGAAAAGCTTGTCAATACCAAGGTATATTGCAAAGCAAAACCCAATGAAAAGCATAACCGCGCCCCAAGCGCCAAAAAGATGCATTGGTCTTTTTCCGAAACGAGACAGAAACCAAATAGTTATTAAATCTAAAAAGCCACGAACAAAGCGTTCTGCCCCAAATTTTGTAGTTCCATATTTTCTAGCTTGATGTAAAACTGGTTTTTCTGAAATCTTGCTAAAACCTGCATTTTTAGCCAAAACAGGAATGTAACGATGCATTTCGCCTGTTACTTCAATAGATTTTACAACGTCTTTTTTATAGGCTTTTAACCCGCAATTGAAATCGTGCAATTTTATGCCCGAAGTTTTTCGTGCCGCATAATTGAAGAGTTTAGAAGGCATGTTTTTACTCAAAATAGAATCGTACCGTTTCTTTTTCCAGCCTGAAACAAGGTCGAAACCTTCTTCAATAATCATTTTATAAAGCGCTGGAATTTCTTCTGGATTATCCTGTAGGTCTGCATCCATCGTAATTATAACATCACCTTCAGCCATTGCAAAACCTGCATGCAAGGCTTGTGATTTACCATAATTACGCTGAAAACGAATTCCTTTTACTTCTGGATTTTCTATTGAAAGTTTTTCAATTATTTGCCAAGAGCTGTCTGTACTACCGTCATCAATATAGATAAGCTCATATAAAAAACCATTGGATTGCATAACAGATGCAATCCAACGGTACAATTCATTAAGCGATTCTTCTTCGTTAAGAAGTGGGATGACGATGGATATATTCATTAATTAGTTTAATGGATTTTGATTTCCTGTTTTAAAGATAAGCGCCACCAATAAACCGATTACACTCATAAAAGCCAAACTGAAAACATAATTTTTAAGCTGTGTGCCTATTGCAAAGTTATCTTGTTCAGCCATTTTAGCCATTTGTTTGTCAATTTCGGCTTGAGGTGTGCCAAATTTCTGTAACATTTCGGCCGTAATCTCTAGAGTTTTTTCTTGTAGAAATTTTGCCATATCTGGATCTATAATATTAAAAATTAATATCCCAACGATTGTACTTATTAATAATCCAACAGCGATTGTTATAAAATAAACAGTAAAACCTTCTTTAAAATTAATTATACCGTTCAGTAAACCTTTTGCTTTTGCTACAGAAACAATTCCCATTGCTATAATAATAATAAAGCTTAAGATACCTATCCACCATTCAGTAAATAAGTTAGGATTTAAAACATACATTAAAGTAGTTGTAAGCGCAAGTATAGCACCTAATATAAGACCGTAGTTTACGGCAGATTTTTTAATTGAAATTGGTTGTGTTTCCATTTTTTATAAATAGTTTTTTGTCTGCCAAATAAAGGCGCGGACAAGTTCAAGTTGTTAGTGAACAAAGATAGCAAAACGTTACATTTGCGGCAGATTTTACTTTGAATTAAAAAAGTGCATTATTTTGTTGCTAATTTCTAATTAATAATTAAATTTGCAAACTCAATTCCGAAAGGTCGGGAATGAATATTTTTAAATACAAATTATTAGAGTCATGAGAAAAGGTATCCACCCAGAAAATTATAGAGTAATTGCTTTTAAGGATATGAGTAACGAAGAGGTTTTCCTTACAAAGTCAACCGCAGATACTAAAGAAACTATTGAAGTTGATGGTGTTGAATATCCTTTGGTAAAGATGGAAATTTCACGTACATCACACCCTTTTTATACTGGTAAAGCAAAACTTATCGATACTGCAGGACGTATTGACAAATTCAAAAACAAATACGAAAAGTTTAAAAAACCTGTTGCTAAAGAAGCTAAAACTGAAGAATAATCTTCAATTTTAACGACATATACAAAAGCCTTCGAGAAATCGAAGGCTTTTTGATTTTAGTCACGATAGCTAACAACAACCAATTGTAAATTGCTGATTTTTCTGTAATATTGAATCTAAGAAAAATAAAGCATTCAAAACTCTGAACTCATAAACTCATAACTGAAAATATGAACTACATTCTTTTCGACGGGAACGTCCGCAACCAATTGTTACCCTTCACGTTTACACGCCCTGTGGCAGATATTCGCGTAGGGATTTTGACCATTCGTGAAAAATGGGAGCATCTGTTAGGGTTTACAACTACAACAGTTACCGAAGATTATCTTTCAGAAAAATTTCCTTTTGTAGAATTGGAAACGAACATTTTTATAAACGCTTCTTTTCTTCCTTCGGAAAATCTAGTGAATATTATTAAAGGTTTAGCGGATAACCAAGCGGTATTTTTTGATGATGAACCACTTGCTTTTTTTACCATAGAAGGGCAGGAAATAGATTTTGAAACGTATGATATTATTCAATACGAACATAATGACGTTTTAAGAATTGAGCATACTTGGGATATTTTCTCAAAAAATGGCGAAGCAATAAAACGCGATTTCGAAATGCTTACCAATGGTAGAAAATCGCAACCAATCCCAAAAGGAGTTTGGGCAAAAAATCCTGAAAATATTTTTATTGAAGAAGGAGCAATTATTGAATTTTGCACGCTAAATGCTTCCGAAGGACCAATATACATAGGGAAAGATGCTGAAATTATGGAAGGGTCAATGGTTCGTGGTCCTTTTGCACTTTGCGAACACTCCACGTTAAAAATGGGTGCTAAAATTTATTCAAACACTACGGTTGGTCCGCATAGTAAAGTAGGAGGTGAAGTAAATAACTCAGTAATTTTCGGCTTTGCGAACAAAGGTCACGATGGATTTTTAGGAAATTCTGTTATAGGCGAATGGTGCAATTTGGGTGCTGATACGAATAATAGTAACCTTAAAAATAATTATGCCGAAGTGCGTCTTTGGGATTATGAAACTGAAGGTTTTGCCAGAACTGGGTTGCAATTCTGCGGATTAATGATGGGCGATCACAGCAAATGTGGAATTAATACAATGTTTAATACAGGAACTGTAGTTGGTGTAAGTGCGAATATCTTCGGAAGTGGTTTTCCTCGTAATTTTGTTCCAAGTTTTAGTTGGGGTGGTAGCGGGGGTTTCACAACCTATAAAACCGATAAAGCATTTGAAGTTGCAAAAATAGTAATGAGCCGACGAAAGATTGAATTTTCAGAAATGGATGCCAAGATTATGGAACATGTTTTTGAAGAAACTGCAAAATGGCGGAAGGGTTAAGAAATTGTCTCGGAAAGTAGCGAAGAGGTAAAGGTTAGTGGTAAAATAAAAAATAAAATAAAACACCAACGATTATAAGCATTATACTTCCGAACATTAAAACTAACTTTCGTTGTCTTCGTAATTCGTCTTCCTTTAGTTTTTGTTTAATTGACTTAGGCACTTAGCTACTAATGTTTTTAATCAGGCAAGGTTTGCTTA
>CAZFUX010000082.1:0-10015 GCA_964522085.1 uncultured Aequorivita sp. | reverse complement strand
TACAAATCTAATTTAATCACATAAAGTCGTACCAACAATAGTAGACATTCCAATTTGATATTCCAGTGGCCGATAGCTATTTTGAACTACCAGATTTTCCAATTGTAAAAACAGAAAGTTTTTTAAGCAATGAAGATTTCAATGAAGACATGGAAAGCATTGATGAGAATATGGATAAACTTAGCAAACTTTCATTTGAAGAGTGGAAAGAAATGCAAAACATGAGCGAAGCAGAACTTCGAGACATGTATGATATGATTCAGAATATGATAAAAATGAGAAAAGGGGAATAAATAGAATCCAATTGCAACCCTGCTCGCGGGTAGGGTTGCAAATTTCTAATCCCGAATTAACTTTCTAGCAATAGCATCCACACAATTAATACCATCAATAGCTGCGGAAATAATGCCACCAGCATAACCAGCACCTTCCCCGCAAGGATATAAACCTTTTACTTCAATGTGTTCCAAAGTTTCAGGGTTCCGAGGAATGCTTATGGGTGATGAAGTTCTACTTTCAGGGGCGTGCAACACAGCTTGATTTGTATAATAACCATTCATCTTTCTTCCGAAAGCAACAAAAGCCTTTTTCAATCTTTTTGAAATTAGTTGAGGCAAAACTTCATTCAAATCTGCAGAAACAATACCTGGCTGGTAGGATGTTTTCGGAAAATCTTCAGAAACTTTTCCCTCTACAAAATCAATCATTCGTTGAGCTGGAACCTTTTGGGTCTTTCCTCCCGCTTCCCAACAACGCTTTTCTACTTCTTTCTGAAAATCGAGACACACAAAAGGGTCTCCTTCTTTGTAAATAGGTAGATCTTTCGGTTCCACACTCACAACAATCCCAGAGTTTGCATACGGATTGTTACGTTTGCTAGGGCTCCAGCCGTTAGTTACCACTTCCTCCTGTTCCGTAGCACAAGGTGCTATAATTCCGCCAGGACACATACAAAACGAATATACACCCAATCCATCAACTTGCTCTACGAGTGCATAACTTGCTGGCGGAAGATAGGGATTATCGTCTTCACCGTGGTATTGAATGAAATCTATAAGTTCTTGTTGATGTTCTACACGAACACCGATGGCAAAAGGTTTCGCTTCAATTTTTATGTTTTTTGAATGTAGTAGGTAAAAAATATCCCGTGCAGAATGGCCTGTGGCGAGAATTACATTATCAAAATTCAACCAATCTTTATTATTAATTTGAATGGCTTCAACAGCACACTCTTTCAGTTTTAAATCTGTCAATTTTGAGTTGAAATGCACTTCTCCTCCATTTTCAATAATGGCTTCACGCATTGTGGTAATTATCTTCGGAAGTTTGTTGGTGCCAATGTGTGGGTGCGCATCTACCAAAATGTCTTCATCTGCACCAAAGTGGACAAACCATTCCAAAGCTTTCAGCACATTACCACGTTTTTTACTTCGTGTATAAAGTTTACCGTCTGAATAGGTTCCTGCGCCGCCTTCACCAAAACAATAGTTACTTTCGGGATTTACGATGCCGTCTTTATTGATTGTCGCAAGGTCTCTCCTGCGGTCGCGAACATCTTTACCGCGTTCAAAAACTATTGGTTTTAAACCTGCTTCAATAGCACGTAATGCTGCATAAAGTCCTGCTGGACCTGAACCAATAATTGCTATTTCCGAGCAAGTAGAAACATTCTGTGGAATAAACGGCGGGATTGTTTCACGCTTTTCGCCCTTCAGCCAAAATTCAATTTGTAGGTTTAGTTTAATCGGTTTTCGTCGTGCATCAATAGAGCATTTTCGTATTCGCCAATCGCATATTTGATCCCTACGCAGATTTTCTTTCTCCAAAGCAAGCTCTAGAATATAATCTAAATCTTCCTGTTGGTGGGGTAATACGGCTATTTGAACCAATCTGCTCATAGACTGTAAAGATAGGTTTTAAATCGAGATTTGAAATTCGGGATTTGAATAAACAAATCCCATAAAACAATTATTTATATTTGCAAAAAAAGAAAATAGAAAATGATTTTTATAGAAAACGAAGGCAATACTAAGCCAAGGCTCAACCTTGCATTAGAAGAATATATACTGCGTAATTTTAGTGCAGAAAACGACTATTTATTGTTCTACATAAACGAGCCGTCCATTATAATTGGTCGAAACCAAAATACTTTAGAAGAAATAAACCACAAATACGTCGAAGAAAATAATCTTCATGTGGTACGAAGAGTTTCTGGTGGTGGTGCTGTTTATCACGATGTTGAGAATCTCAACTTTAGTTTTATTACCAATCACAATGTAAAGAGTTTAAACAACTTTAAAAAATTTACAGCACCTGTTATTAAAGTATTAAATGATTTAGGACTTAGAGCAGAATTGAAAGGTCGTAATGATATTCAGGTAGAAGAAAAAAAAATCTCCGGCACCGCACAATTTTCAACAGGAAAAAGAATGGTTAGTCACGGTTGTCTTTTATTTAATACGGACTTAGGTGAAGTAACAAAGGCATTGAATGTGAAAATGAGTAAAATAGAATCTAAAGGGCATAAATCTGTTCGTAGTCGTGTTGCTAATATTTCAGAATTTTTAAAAAAACCACTCAAAATTGAAGAATTTCGTAAGCTATTGTTAGAAGGGCTTTACGAAGAAAGCGAACCTTTTGAAAGCTACCATTTAACCCCCGAAGAATGGGAAGGTGTTCATAAATTAAAAGAAGAAAAATACGACGCTTGGGATTGGAACTACGGCTGTTCGCCAAAATTCAATATACAACGAAGCAAACGTTTTGCTATTGGCGAAATAGATTTAAGAATTTTTGTGGAAAAAGGACTTATTAAAGATTTTAAAATATTTGGAGATTTCTTCGGAAAAGAACCATTAGAAAACCTTGAACAATTATTAATAGATACTCGCTACGAAAAAGAAAACATTATTGAATTACTAAACAATATTAATATTAAAGAATACTTCGGCGATATTCCGAAGTCAGATTTTATTGAACTTATATATGGCGCAGACGAGGATTAGGTAATAGGTAAAAAAATACAAACGTTTCTTACCAAGATCTATGAAAATCTAAGGATAAACTAAAATCGAAGTTCACGAGATTACTAAAGTCAGCAGTACGTGATTACTCAATCGTAAAAAACTTACAATTCTGATATACTCTTCATACATTTCAGTAAACTATAGGAAAGTTTTTAGAAGCTAAAGCGAGATGCACTAAAGTACATAGTTTTAACTATTTTTGAGACCAATAAATCACAAACATATTACACTGAGTGCAGTCGAAGTAGACGAAGTAACAAATCCCGAATCAACGAATCCCAAAGTAACGTTTCCTGATTCTATTTCTTAAAAAATCGTTTCCATCCACTTTGTTTTTTCTGGCCGTAGGTGTAGCCGTATTTGTTTCCATAACCAAAGTTGGCCATAGCTACGTTATTCAATACAAAAGCTAAATTTTTCAATTTACCATTTTGTTTATTGTCTATTGGAAAACCTAGCAAATTCTTTTCAGTATAACCTGCTCTTATTGTATAAATAGTTACGTCTGCATATTTGTTTATTAACAGCGTATCTGCTACCAACATTGCTGGAGCTGTATCTACTATAACATAATCAAACTTTGAGGCTAATTCCTTAAACATATCTCCAGCGCGATCCTGCATCCAAAGTTCGGCAGGGTTTGGTGGAATTGTTCCTGAAACCATTAACCAAATATTTTTATTGCTACTTGTGCTTTGTATATAATCATCAGTATTTGTATCTGGATAAACCAAATATTCTACTACTCCTTTATTTTTGTAATCACCATCAATATATCGTTGTATTTGTGGATTACGAATATCTGCACCTACTAAAACCACACGAGAACCACCATTTGCTAAAGTAATTGCAAGGTTTGATGACACAAACGTTTTTCCTTCACCCTTTACTGTAGAAGTAACAAATATGATCTTTCCTTTTTCTTCTTTTTCTACTTTATCTAATATTAAATACTTCAAATTGGTACTTAAAATTCTGAATGCTTCTGCTAAAACTGAAGTATCATTTTGAACTATAAGTTCAGGATCTTTCTTGCCTAATTCTGGTAGTTCTCCTACAATTGCAATATCACCACCATGACGTTCTACATAAGAACGGCTTCTTATCTTATTATCTAAAAGCTGACTAAGATAAATTGTTAATAACGGAAGTATTAATCCAAGAAATAATGCGCCGAGAACTATAATAGGTTTTTTAGGAAAAACAGGGATGGACTGGCTATAAGCTTGGTCTACAATTTTAGCCCTAGGTGCGGTAACGGCTAACGAGATAGCGTTCTCCTCACGTTTTTGAAGTAAATAAAGATAAAGTGCCTCTTTAATTTCTTGTTGACGGATTATACTTCTAAAGTTTTTCTCTTTTGAAGGAATTTGGTAAATCTCAGAACCAATATTAGACATCTCTTTATTGATCTCTGATAATTTTATTTGATAGGATTGTCTTGCATTAAACATACTTTCGCGCACACTGTTACGCACTTCACCTAATTGTTTGTCCAATCCTACAACCAATGGGTTTTTTATTGTACTGCTTTGCAACATACGATTACGCTCCATAATAAGCGCGTTGTAATTAGCAACTGCGCTAGAAAAACCTTCATCACCTACTCCTAAATTGGCTGGTAATAGGTCTGTATTTGAGCTGTTTTTTAAATAATCCATCATAGTATTAACCAAGGAAATCTTGGTTTCTACTTCCATTTGTTGCTTATTTGCCTCACTGGCGTTTTGAAGAAATATTTGCCCTTCAGCAGCGATATCTGTAAGACGATTTTTTTCTTTAAAATCTACTTTTCCACTTTCAACACTATCAAGTTCAGTTGTTATTATCTCTAATCTTCCCTGAATAAAGTTGGCTGTATTGAGGGATATTAAGTTTCGATCGTTCATAGAGTCGGCATTGTACTGCTCTATAAGTTCATCTAAAATGGCTACAGCTTTTTCGGGTAATGTAGAAACCATAGTAAGCTCTATAACACTACTACGTTGTGCTTTTTCTGAAACATCAATTAATGTTCTAATATTTGAAGCAACTACGTCTCTATTACCAATTGAAACACGTATTTCAGAGAATGCACCATTTTTTTCAGTCAATTTTAATAATTCAATATTTGGAGAAACTAAAATAGTACCCCAACCCAAATCTATAAGATCTCCAAAATTATAAACTCCAATTTCAGCTTTTTTAATATCTTTTAAAGCAAATTGAGTGATTGAAATAGGTTCAAAATATAACGGTCCCCCTGCAGGACGAGTTTCTTCTGGAGGTGATACAACCTTTACTTGAAATGGTCTATGATTAAAAATTTCTGCGTCTTTAATACTACCTTCTTTATAATATGTAACCGTCAAATTAAGTTTATCTACCACCCGCTCAGCAAGGCTTTTTGAACGTAGAATAACCATTTCATTCAAAAAGTCTGAGATACTCATGATATCAACAAGTCCCATATCTTTGAAAGCGGCCATTTCAGAAGCAGATTTACTACTTTCATTCTTAATTAGAATTGTTGCGCTAGCCTTAAAGGTTTGTGGAGTATACCTTAAATACATCAAGGCTATAAATAATGCAATAAAAACAGAGACTAAAAACCAAGGCCATCGCCTTAAATAAGCATCTACATGCTCCCTTATAGTCGTTTCTTGTTCTTGCTGGGTATTTTGAGATAGATCTTGCATTGTATTATTTAATAAAAACGACGATTATTGTTATAATCAAAGAGGCTATACTTACTATTGTACTTGTAGCATTGGTAACACCAGAAGATTGTATTGATGCATTATTTGGTTCAACATAAATAAGATCATTCTGCTGTAAATAATAAAATTCACTATCCATTATCTTAGCATCGCGTATATCTAAATAAGCATAATCTTTTTTGCCATTGGTTTCTCTAAGCACTAAAATATTATTACGTTTACCATACATGCTTAAATCTCCAGCAAGACTTAGTGCTTCGGGTAATGTAAGGCGCTCCCCTTGTACTGCAAAAGTACCAGGGCTATTTACAGCACCAAGAACACTTACCTTAAAATTTATTATGTTTATTGTTACAATGGGGTCTAATATAAATTCGGAAATTTGCTTGGTTAGTTTATCGCTTAACTCTGCTCTTGTAAGACCTGCAACTTTAATTTTACCTAGAACTGGTATATTGATTGTGCCGTCAAGACCAGTTAGATAACCTTGTTGCTGTTCTAATAGCCCTCCAGTGGATTCTAAAACCAAATTAAAGGGTTTTGCCACTGTAGGATCGTAAGCAGATACCACGATACTTAATATATCGTTTGGTTTAATCTTAAAATTATTTTGAACACTATCCAATTGGGCAAGTTGTTCAGAAATATTTTGAAAATAAATTATTTCTTTTTTAGACACGCAAGAGCTAATAAACAGTAGTAAAAATGCTACAAGAACTAGCTTGATTGTAATTGGCTTCATTTATTCTAATTTATTGCAAATATAAACTTTTATCTATAGTGTTAAAATACAATAGTTAAAATTATGTTCAGATTATCGTATTTAAACGCTTAAAAAAATCAGGAATGAAATTGAAGATGATGTTTCGGTAAATTAATTTTACAATGAGTTGGTATTTAAAACAACTCTTTAATCTTCGTAAAAATTTTGTGAACAACAGAAAAAAATAAACTATTCTAATCCAACGATGTATATTCTGAATTTTGACTAATAAACTCTGGAACTAATTGTTTAAGCTTAATAATTATATCTCTTTTCTTGCCAATACTGTCTGCCATTATTTCCAATTCATTAATTGCAGTACAGATACTTAAATAATCAAGGTGTACTGTGCTACAAACCATTATTTTGGGATGGTAAGTAGACAGTGTGTTTTCACCGTCTATTATTAGTTCTTCGTAAAGTTTTTCACCTTGTCTAAGGCCAATAATTTCGATAGGAATATCTGTATAGGGTTTTAATCCGCTTAGTTTTATCATTCGTTCTGCTAGATCTAATATTTTTACAGGTTTACCCATGTCAAAAACAAAAATCTCTCCGCCTTTACCCATAGTTCCTGCTTGAAGTACCAATTGACAGGCCTCTTCAATAGTCATAAAATAGCGGATAATATCTTTATGTGTTACCGTTACTGGACCACCATTTTTAATTTGTTCTCTAAAAAATGGAATTACAGAACCGTTACTGCCCAATACATTTCCAAAACGAGTTGTTATAAATTTAGTGGTAATGCCAGGGGAACGCTGTAATCCCTGTACAAACATCTCAGCTGCCCTTTTGGAAGCCCCCATTACATTACTTGGGTTAACAGCCTTATCAGTAGAAACCATTACAAAACGTTTGCATCCGAATTTTACAGATAGTTCAGCTAAATTTCGAGTGCCTACAATATTTGTTCTGATGGCTTCTCTAGGATGCCGTTCCATCATAGGTACATGTTTATATGCAGCCGCATGATAAACCACATCAAACTTAAATTTTTTGAAGACACCTTCCATCCTACCTTTTTTTGTGATGTCTGCTAAAAAAATGCGATAGTTAAGATGGGGAAATTCTTTTTGTAAATATACTTCCACACTATGTAATGGACTCTCACTGTTGTCTAATACAACAAGTAATTTTGGGTTAGTAGCGGCAATTTGCCTAACAAGTTCGCTCCCTATGCTACCAGCACCGCCAGTAATCAATATTTTTTTTTGCTTAAGATCTTTAGAAATAAGCTTCGTGTCTATTTCTATTACACTGCGTTCTAAAAGGTCTTCAATTTTAAGAGGAACAATTTCTAAAGGTTTCGCTGCAACATCATTCCACTGCTCTGGCAGAGTAAGGTTATACACTTCAAGATTAACAGAAAAGCAGGTTTCTGCAATCAAAGTTCGTTCTTTAACTGATAAAAAATCGCCTACCAATAACACACCTGAAACGCTATATTTTGTTTTTATTTTTTTTAAATTCGCTTCAAAATTTTCTCCTGTATAGCAAACAGGAATATTCATTATTTTATAACTGCTTCGCTTTTCTTTAGTTGTTAAAAATACAACAGGTCTATAAACTGAGGCAGAATCTGCAAGAAGTGCGTGAGATAGTGATATTGTTTTATCGTCTACACCCAATACTATAACTCTTTTTTTAGAATGCCCTGAAGCTGCGGCTTTAAGAAAACGATAGGCCTCTTTAACTATTATTCTAAAAACTAATAAAAAAGCTAAAGATATAAAAGAATAAAGCAGTAACGTGGTGTTAAGAAATATTTTAATGCCTGTAATATTATAGATCAACAAATTTCCTATACAAGTTATAATCAAAAAGGCTATTGTTGCCTTAGCAAAACGATATACGTCTGAAAAAGTACTATGCCTAATAATCCCTGAGTAGGTACGGTATAAAATAAAACATAAAAGATGTATCGAAACAATTAATAGAGCCTTTTCAAAAATGGAAAGAAATTTATTGAAAAAAAAGGGTGTTTCACTTAAAATAAGCCACGTTAACAAAAATGAAAAGCTACAGATGGCTAGATCTATAAGTGCTACCATCCATCGAGGCAAATAGCTTTTACCCAGAATATAATTTCTGAATTTGCCATATAGTCTAGCTATAATAAAAGTGGATTTTCTTGGTATTTTCATTTTAAAGTACTTTTTTTTAGATAACCAGATACTGTTTCAGAAATACGTTGCCTAGCTTCATCATCCAGATTACTTCCCGAAGGTAAGCATAATCCTCTTTCAAATAGGTTTTGGCTTACCCCATTTTCATAATAGATTGCATTTTTAAATATTGGCTGTAAATGCATTGGTTTCCATAAAGGTCGCGATTCAATGTTTTCAGCTAATAATGCATTTCTAAGTGCATCGGGATTAAAGTTTGACGTTTTTTCGGTAAAAGTAATACAACTCAACCAGTGATTGCTATATATATTATCATTTGGTTCAATAAAAACATCAATCCCGTTAATATCTTTAAATAGGTTTCTATAAAAAAGATTCATTTTTCGGCGTAAGGCTACATGTGCATCTAATATCTCCATCTGTCCACAGCCAATTCCTGCACTTATATTACTTAATCTGTAATTGTACCCAATTTCTGAATGTTGATAATGTGGCGCTTCGTCTCTGGCTTGGGTAGCTAGAAAAATGGCTTTGTCTTTATATTCAATATTTCTAGAAACCAAGGCTCCTCCTCCCGATGTGGTGATAATTTTATTACCGTTAAAGGATAGAATGGAAATAGTACCAAAAGTTCCACATTTTTCACCTTTATAACTGCTTCCTAATGCTTCTGCACTATCTTCAATAATAGGAATTCCATATTTTTCGGATATGCTACGCAGTTCATTCACTTTATAAGGCATTCCATATAAATGCACCGCAATAATAGCTTTCGGGGTTTTACCTTTTGCAATTCTGTCCACAATAGCTTTTTCTAAAAGTTCAGGACAAATATTCCATGTTTCGGCTTCGCTGTCAACAAAAACAGGCGTGGCTCCTTGATATAGTATGGGGTTTGCAGATGCAGAGAAGGTCATGCTTTGGCAAATAACCTCATCCCCTCTTTCAACACCTAGCAAAATAAGTGCTAAATGAATTGCGGCAGTACCAGAACTTAGTGCGGCTACGTAGTTTTCAGACCCAAGATAATCTTCAAGTGATGTTTCAAACTGTGTAACATTAGGGCCCAATGGAGCTATCCAATTGGTATTAAAAGCTTGGTTAACAAAGTTTAGCTCGCTACCACCCATATGGGGGGAGGATAAGTAAATTTTCTCGTTCATTTGCTTTTATAAGCTTTACCCCATAAGCAGTTGGCAAATTCGCCATTAACTTTAAGGAAAAAGTTTTAAATTAGGTATATTTTAAAGGTTTCCGAAAAAACCTATTTTTGAGGAAGTATCAAAGATATAAATATTTTAGAGATATAATAATTTGACTATAGTTTCAATGTACAAAAAATCTGAAATTTTAAGACCGTTGCACGGGCTAGTCGATTTCTTGTAAATTTCGTATCTT
>CAZFUX010000081.1:0-10281 GCA_964522085.1 uncultured Aequorivita sp. | reverse complement strand
TAATTTAGGTAGTGAAATCTTGGATTCCCGAAAACCTAAATGGAGTGAGTATATTGCTGCGCAGATGGAGAAAAAGGAAAAGAAAACGAATAATATAACTGATTTACATCCTTAAAACTTATGAGTACATTTTCAATTATAGTAATCAGCATTATTATACTACACTTGATTGCAGGATTTGGTTGGCTTATTTATAAACTATCACCGCGGAAAGAGGATGAAAATAATAAGGAAGATACAACTGAAGAATAAATTACTTAAAAATATTCTATAAATTTTCAGCAATCTTTTCATTATAAAGGCTTTTTACAATACCATCACTAAGTCCAATTTTTGGTACAAAAATATTCTTTGCTTTACTCCATTTCATTGCCGAAAGATAGATTCGTGTTGCTGGAATTACAACATCTGCACGGTCTGGATTCATATCTAATTGTGTGATACGTTCATCGTAAGTGAGTGATTTCAGTTTTTCGTAATAGGAAGAAAGGTATAAATAACTCAAAGGTTTTCCAATCTTTTTACTACTCTTTTTATAGATGCTATTTATGTTTCCACCGCTACCTATCATGGATATTTTATGATACTCTTTGGTTTCTTTTTTAATCCAATTTTCCATTTGGAGCCAAACTTCATCTGCCACAAGGTTTTCTAACAAACGTACTGTTCCTATCTTAAAACTTTGGGAGGCTACATTTTTTCCATTGGCAAAAACGGTGATTTCTGTACTACCACCACCAACATCTACGTAAAGAAAAACCTTATCGTCTTGGATTAATTTTTTTAAGTCTGTAGAAGCTATTATAGCAGCTTCATCACTTCCATCTATAATATTTATATTTAGCCCACATTGTTCTTCAATAGCATCCGCAATTTCTTGCCCGTTAGAGGCTTCACGCATGGCAGAAGTTGCACAGGCTCTAAAACGCTTTATTCCGTGGGTTTGCATCAATAAATGGAATGCTTTCATGGCATCCATCATACGGTTTTTACTGTTTTCTGAAATTTTTCCATCAATAAAAACTTCGGCACCTAAACGAATGGGAACTCGAACCAGTGAGGTCTTTTTAAAAATGGGATCATTACCCTCCTGTTCTATTACAGTGACTACAAGCAAACGTATGGCATTACTACCAATATCTACCGCACCATATTTTTCTATGTTCAACAAATTAGTTTACTTCAAGTTTATTTAAATAATAATCGTACATCATAAATTGTGAACGAACGGGTGGCTTACTGTTTTTTCTGTAAGCATTGTCTTTCTTATTACTGAAAACACGTGCTTTCACGTTATCGCTCCATCCTATTTCAAAGTTTTCTAGTATTTCTTTTTTTATGTCTTTATCATAAATAGGGCAGGTTATTTCAACTCTGTTATCTAGGTTTCTTCCCATAAAATCTGCTGAAGAAATATAGATCTTGGTATATCCTCCATTTTCAAAAATAAATAGTCGCGGATGCTCCAAAAATTTACCAATTATACTAATGGCCTCAATGTTTTCGCTCATTCCTTTTACTTCTGGAATTAAACAGCAAATACCACGCACAATCATTTTTATCTTCACGCCAGCCCTGCTTGCTTCATATAGTTTATCTATCATTTTGAAATCTGAGAGACTGTTCAATTTCAACTTTATGCCACTAGGAAGACCCTTTTTTTTGTTTTTAATTTCAGTGTCTATTAAACCATATAATGCTTTACGTGTATAATGAGGCGATACTATTAAATGGCGGTATTTTTTTACGCGATAGTTTACTTCAAAAAAATCGAATACTTTATTTATTTCTTTACAAATGTTTTGATCTGCCGTAAAAAGTGTATAATCTGTGTAAAGACGGGCGGTAGATTCATTAAAGTTTCCAGTGCTTAAAATACCATAACGAACTATTTTATAATTTTCAAGCCTTTCAACAATACAAGTTTTACAGTGAACTTTTAATCCTTTTACACCGAATATTAACCGAATATCTTCACTTTGAAGCAATTCGGCATATTCAATATTTGCTTCTTCGTCAAACCTGGCTTGCAATTCTATTTGCACAGTTACATCTTTTCCATTCTTTTTCGCATTAATTAATGAACTGGCAATATGCGAAACCTCTGCTAGGCGATAAATAGTGATCTTTATGGATTTTACTTTTGGATCGAGTGCCGCTTCCCTTAAAAATTTAACCACATACATAAAGGTTTGATAGGGTGTGTGAAGCAAATAATCCTTTTCAATTATTTTATCAAAAAGACTTCCTTGAAGACTCAAGCCCGAAATTGGCAAGGGTTCTTTGAGTTCGTATTGCAAATCTGGTCTGCCCAATCGCGGAAAGCTCATATAATCGCGACGGTTGTGATAGCGACCGCCAGGAATGATGCTATCTGTTTTATCGATTCCCATTTTATGTAATAGAAATTGTAGCGTTCTTTTATCAATACTTTTATCATAAACAAAACGTACAGGATCACCAACGCTTCTGTTTTTAACGCTTTTTGAAATTTTATCTATAAAACTTCGGCTTAAATCGCTGTCAATATCCAACTCAGCATCACGGGTAATTTTAATCATGTGTGCCGAAATGGTTTCATATTTAAAAATACTGAAAATATTATGCAAACAATGCCGTATAAGATCATCTAGAATGATAATGTATTGCTTATCCCCTTCCTGTGGCAGCACTACAAAGCGATTTATAGTTCTCGGAATTTCTATTAGTGCATAATTGTGTTTTGCTTCAAAAGTATCGTCTTCCTTACTCATAACCATCGTTACAGCTAAATATGCTGCGCTATCTCGTAGACTTGGAAATTCTTCTAATTCCCCAATCATAATGGTCATCATTGCCGGGCTTACGTGCCGAACAAAATATTCTGAAATAAATTTGCTTTGTTCTGAAGATACTTCATTTTCATTTATGATGAATATATTTTCTTTCTGAAGTTCTTTCTGAATATCACTTAAAATCTTTAAGCTAGTTGCTTGTTGGTCTATTACTGTTTGTGTAATTTCTTCTAAAAGATCTTTAGCCGAAATCCCTCCCAAATAGTTTTTTCCTGTTTTACCAGCTTCTACAATTCGTCTTATTGTGGCATAGCGCACTTTAAAAAATTCATCTAGATTGTTTGAAAAAATACCCAAAAATCGAAGACGTTCAATTAAAGGTATTTTTTTATCGTTCGCTTCTTGCAATACTCGAGCATTAAACTGTAGCCAACTTAACTCTCTGTTGTTGTATTGATTGCGAACTTGTGTATGTGTAACGATTTTTTCAGTCATTATTTAAGATCCCGTGGGAAAATTGTTTTTATTGTTTTGCCCGTGGTTATCGCGTTCCAGCTGTTTTCATCAAATTGTAACATTACAAAACCACAGGTTGGAACGTTGTCAATATAACGGTTTCCAAGCATATTTACAACGGAAGTTAATGCGTGGTTATGCCCTACAATCATTGCGATATCCATGGTGTCAGGAAGCGACTTTATAATTCGCATAACATTCTGACCACTAAAATCGTACAGATCGTGATTGATTTCAAAGTGTACATCATCAATTTTTAAAGCTTCTTTAAAAAAGTGCGCCGTAGTTAATGCGCGGATTGCATCGCTGCTTATTATTTTTTGTGGCGGTTCAGTTGTTGTTGAAACTGCTTTTGAAACTAGTTTTCCATCACGTTCGCCACGACCCTTTAACGGCCGTTTGTGATCGTCTACATCGTGTTTCCAAGATGATTTTGCGTGTCTTACTATGTATAGTGTTTTCATTAATTCGTTAATTTGGGATTCGTTGATCTGCAATCGTTAATAACTACGGGGCCAATCGCTCAATAATCCAATCGTCGTTTTTTAATGTATAACGAATCCTGTCGTGAAGCCTATTTGGTCTGCCTTGCCAGAATTCTATTGAAATTGGTTTTACAAGATACCCGCCCCATTCTTTTGGTTTTGGCACTTCTTTATTTTCATATTCTTTTTCAAGTTCAGCGAGATTTTCCTCTAAAACTTCACGAGATTTTACAACTGTACTTTGGTGTGAAACGGCTGCTCCTAATTGACTTCCCTTTGGTCTTGAATGAAAATAATTAGTAGAATCTGTTTCTGAAGTTTTCTCAACAGCGCCTTTAATTATTATTTGCCGCTCCATATTTGGCCAAAAGAAAGAAAGCGAAACTTTGTTGTTATTGGCGATAGATTTGCCTTTTTCACTATTATAATTACTGTAAAAATAGAACCCGTATTCGTCATATTTTTTAAGAAGTACGACTCTACCCTTCGGGAAACCATCAGTGCCAATGGTAGTTAGCGTCATTGCATTAACTTCATCTACACCATCACTATCCTTAACTTCAAAGAACCAAGAACGAAATTGTTGCATCGGGTTTTCAGATACTGATGTTTCCGAAAGCTCTCCTTTTTCGTAAGATTTTCGGTAGTTGTGAAGCTTTTCAGCCATAGTTTTAATTTTAATTTTTATTTTAATTTTAATTTTAATTGCAAGTTAAGTGTTTTGAAGAAATTTTGAAACACCACTACATTAAATCTATATTAAAAATTACGATCGAAAACAAAAATAAAGCTGAAATGGTTAAAAAGAAAACATCTTCCCATCTTCAGCCAATTTCACATTTTCAAAAATTTCTTGGGCTTCCTTTCTGAAAAGTTCATAGTTTCCGTAACGCCCTGAGTAATGACCAAGTATTAGCGTACCCACATTTGCTTTTCTTGCAATAACTGCAGCTTCTTTTGATGTGCTATGCTTGGTTTTATCGCAAAGATGATGATGCTCGTCCAAAAAGGTAGACTCGTGGTATAAAACGGTTGCGTTTTCTATTTGTGGAACTATTTCTGGATAGTAAGCCGTGTCACTGCAATATGCATACGATTTTAGCGGTAGTGGATCAAAAGTTATGTCTTTATTCGGAATTAGTTTACCTGCTTTATTTTCAACATCAAAACCTTGTTTTATTTTATTGTAATAGCTTAAATCTACATTGCGTTCTCTAGCGGCTTCCACATTTAGTTTTCGGTCGTCTAATTTCTCTTTGAAAAGAAATCCATTGGTATAAACCCTGTGTTTTAGAGGAATGGTTTCAACCGAAACTTTTTCATCTTCAAAAATTAATTGGGGCGTTGTTTCTTCTAATTCGTGAAAATAAAGTGGGTAATTGGTGTAAGTTTTTCCTAATTTAAGCAGCAGCAAAACAGCTTCTTTGATGCCTTTAGGCCCGTAAACATGAAGATCTGCTTCCCTTCCTAGAAGAAGAAATGTAGAAATTAATCCTGGTAAACCAAAAAAGTGATCGCCATGTAAATGTGAAATAAAAATATGCCGAATGCGTGAAAATTTAACCTTATACTTTCGTAATTGCATCTGTGTTCCTTCGCCACAATCTATCAAAAACAAATGTCCTTTTATCTCCAAAACCTGTGCCGTCGGGTGCGTAGATACTGTTGGAGTTGCGGAATGACAGCCTAAGATTGTTAGATTCAAAATTTAAGATTAAGTATATAGAGTGAATTTTGAATATTAAATTTTTTAAAAACCCAGGTCTCTTTCAATCTCTTCCATTTCAATTATATCGCCAGCTTCTTGCAGGGTTGGTACTACAATCATTTCAAAAGGAACTTCGCTAATTTCAATAGCATCGTTTATAATTACGAAAGATTGTTTTGTTTTACGATGCAGATTTGATGTTTTTAGGAATTGCAATAAATCCGGAAGCGCTAGTTCATTGTATTTCGAAAGGTTTAAAACTACATTCTGACTTTTATATTTTGAAGGTACTTGGCGCTCTATAAAAGAAGCAAAGTCCATTATATCATCCTTTTCATCTTCAAGGACCACATAGTCTGGGTGATTCTCAATTTTCATGATGTTTTATTTTTGAAGCTAATAAATAGATTACTGCCATACGTATTGCAACGCCATTTTGTACTTGCTCTAAAATGATGGATTGTTTGCTGTCCGCCACATCGCTTGTAATTTCTACACCACGATTTATTGGTCCTGGGTGCATTACTACAATTTCTTTGTTTAGCGAATCAAGGATTTTTTTGTTCAGGCCGAATTGCTGTGTATATTCTCTTGTTGTTGGGAAATAACTAATGTCCATTCGTTCATTTTGCACACGAAGCATATTTGCTACATCGCACCATTCCAACGCTTTGCGAAGATTGGTTTCAATCTCTAGATTAAGTTTTTCTATGTGTTTTGGAATAAGTGTTTTAGGACCACAAACCCTAACCGTCGCTCCAAGTTTTTGAAGCGCAAATATATTTGATAATGCAACTCTAGAATGTAGAATATCTCCAACAATTACTACTTTCTTTCCAGCAACATCGCCTAACTTTTCACGTATTGAGTATGTATCTAGCAATGCTTGTGTGGGATGCTCATGCGCTCCATCTCCTGCATTAATTATACTTGCGTTTACGTGTTTTGAAAGAAATACGCCAGCTCCTGGATTTGGGTGTCGCATTACAACCATATCAACTTTCATTGATAGTATGTTGTTAACGGTATCAATAAGTGTTTCGCCCTTGGTTACTGATGAACTGGAGGATGCAAAATTTATAACATCTGCTGAGAGTCGCTTTTCAGCTAATT
Organism: uncultured Aequorivita sp.; assembly: GCA_964522085.1. Taxonomy (GTDB): domain Bacteria; phylum Bacteroidota; class Bacteroidia; order Flavobacteriales; family Flavobacteriaceae; genus Aequorivita. The sequence continues at coordinate 3,685 of CAZFUX010000081.1, read as the reverse complement.
CAAAAGAAAGTTTTGTGCGTGTACTGTTTTCGAAGAAAAGATTGGCAATAGTAATATCACGAAGTGATGGCACTTTTTTAATGGGACGATTAATCACTTCTTTAAAATGATCTGCCGTTTCGAAGATGAGTTGAATATCGGCTTCGGTAATGTATTTTATGCCCAGTAAGTGGTTTACACTTAGTTCCATTTTTTGGTTTTCTGTTATCGGTTATTGGTTGTCAGTGGCTTTATCTTCGCAATTGAGTCGCACGTCCGTGCAACTTTACAGTTCCTGTTCCCCCTACGGGGGTTAGGGGGCTACTAGATATACAGCATCTTCTCCATCATTTTCTTTCCAGCATACTTTTACTTTTTCGCCATTTATTGCATCTACTTGCCTTCCTCTATAATCTGGTTGAATGGGCAAATGACGGCTAAAACGACGATCTATTAACGTCAATAATTCAATTTCTAAAGGTCTTCCGAAAGATTGCACTGCTGTTAAGGCAGAACGAATGCTTCTTCCTGTAAAAAGTACATCGTCTATAAATACAATGTTTTTATCTTCAACTATAAAATCTATTTTGGTTTTGTTGGCTTCCAAAGGTTTTTCGCTTCTCCGGAAATCGTCCCTAAAGAAAGTAATATCTAAGTAGCCAAGTTTTATGTTTTTGATTTTGTATTCGTTTTCCAGTAGGGTTTTCAGCCTTTCAGCAAGATAGATGCCTCTGGGTTGGATTCCAATAAGTACAGTTTTGGAAAAATCGTCGTGTTTTTCGATCAATTGACAGACCAAACGGTTAAGCGCAATGTTTATTTCGGTTGCGTTCAGTAACACTTTTTGGCTCATAGGAAAGTCTGAATTGTATTCAGGAAACAAAAATACAGTTTTTTTCGCTTTTATAAAGAAGTTGTAATTGAAATTCACAAGAAAAGGTTGTTAGGTAGAATTTCATAGAACCTCCTCCACTTTCGGCACATCCCTTAGATTGCTTCGTACCTCGCAAGGGAGGAAGCACTAAAAGAGGTTTTTAAGGCATAAAAAAAAGCCTTCCGTTTCCGAAAGGCTTTTCATTATTTATAAAATGAATTGGTGATTATTTACCGTCCATTTTGTCTTTAAGCGCTTGTAGCGCAGAGTTTGCATCACCTAAAGTGGTTTTTGCTTCTTCTGCAGATGAAGCTTGTCTTTTAACAGCTTCTTTTACAATCTTCGCTTCTTCTTCTTTGTGAATAGACATATGTGAAGCTACCACTTTCTTGAATTCTTTGTTGAACTCAATTATTATGAATTCTGCTTCATCGCCTTTTTTCAACATAGAACCATCTTCTTTTTCAAGGTGACGGCCTGGAACAAAAGCAACGATATCTTCATTGAAGTTGATTGTAGCACCTTTGTCAACTATTTCATCAATAGTTGCAGTGTGCTTAGTTCCAACAGCAAATTCAGCTTCGTATTTATCCCAAGGGTTGTCTTCGATTTGTTTGTGACCTAAACTAAGTTTACGACCTTCAACATCTAATTCTAATACAACCACCTCTAGTGTGTCACCAATATTGGTAAATTCACTTGGGTGTTTGATTTTTTTAGTCCAAGAAAGATCACTAATGTAGATAAGACCATCAATACCTTCTTCTAATTCAACAAAAACGCCGAAGTTAGTGAAGTTACGAACAATACCTTTGTGGCGTGAACCAACTGGGTATTTTGTAGTAATATCAGTCCATGGGTCTGGCGTCATTTGTTTGATACCAAGACTCATTTTACGTTCTTCTTTATCCATTGTAAGTACAACAGCTTCAACCTCATCACCAACATTTACGAAATCTTGTGCGCTACGTAAGTGCGTGCTCCAAGACATTTCGCTAACGTGAATAAGACCTTCAACACCTTCAGCAACTTCTACAAATGCACCGTAGTCTGCAATAACAACTACTTTACCTTTTACTTTATCACCTACTTTTAATTCATCACCAAGAGCTTCCCAAGGGTGAGGATTTAATTGTTTAAGACCTAATTGGATACGTGTTTTATCTTCATCGAAATCAAGAATTACTACGTTTAATTTCTGATCAAGTTCAACAATCTCATTTGGATGGTTGATACGTGACCAAGAAAGATCTGTAATGTGAACAAGTCCATCAACACCACCTAGATCAACAAATACTCCGTATGAAGTGATGTTTTTAACAACACCTTCAAGTACTTGACCTTTTTCAAGTTGGCCGATGATTTCTTTTTTCTGCTCTTCAATATCTGCTTCAATAAGCGCTTTGTGCGAAACAACAACGTTTTTGAATTCGTGGTTGATTTTAACAACTTTGAATTCCATTGTTTTACCAACGTAAACATCGTAGTCGCGGATAGGCTTAACATCTATTTGTGAACCTGGTAAGAATGCTTCGATACCGAAAACATCTACGATCATACCACCTTTTGTGCGGCATTTTACGTAACCGTTTACGATTGTAGCTTCATCATGGGCAGCATTTACGCGATCCCAAGCCTTAATGGTTCTTGCTTTACGGTGGCTAAGAATAAGCTGACCTGTACTGTCCTCACGAACATCGATCAATACTTCTACTTTGTCACCAACTTTTAAATCTGGATTGTAACGGAATTCGTTTAAAGAAACAACACCTTCACTTTTCGCGTTGATGTCTATAATTGCATCACGATCTGTAATGAAAACTACTTTTCCTTCAACAACCTCATCATCAAGAGTATCGATGAAATTTTCAGCAACTAGTTTTTCAAATTCTGCTAACTTACCATCGTCGATAGGATCAATTCCTTCTTCGTAGTTGTGCCAGTTAAAATCTGCAAGAAATTTGTCTGGGTTACTTTCTTTCAAAGAAACTTCAGCTTTTGGCTTTTTGTTTTCTTCTTTTACTTCTTCTTTTACTTCTTCTGTGTTGGTTTCTTCAGCTTGCACTTCTGCAGCTGTAGTTTCCTCTTGTTTTGTTGCAGCTTTTTCTTCAGCTACTTCTTTGTTTGCTTTATCAGCCATTTGTTTGTGAAATTGATTTTTTTGAGGTCCCAAAAAAAAGAGATGATCTGAAAATCAATGTTTTGTATTCTGTGTTGTTACAAGATTTTTATGCGACTATCCCACAGAAGGATTTGTTTTTGTTTTGTTTTAATTCCTCTCAATCTTGACTCGTCGCTAAGAGGGGTGCAAAATAGTATTTCTCTTTTGATTTTCAAAACTTTATATGCGCAGTTGTTTAAAATTTCATAAATATTAATACGCTTATAACAGCCTATATTTATCATTGAAATCCATTAGTGTCCGATTAAAATATTGCAAAATTCTGTTGGGGTCAAATATAACAGGCGTTTTAAGCATTTTTATAAAGTAACAACTTGTTTTTAAGTTTATTCTTAAAATTTAACAATTAAAAAGTGTGTTTAATCAATTTAACCTAATTACCAACCCATTAAGAAGCAAGTCTTATGTCTTAAGTCTTTCAGCTCCCTGTGCTGAGCCTATCGAAGTAAGCGGTCTTATATCTTAGTCGGACACGACTAATTGAAATCAAAATCATTAAAAAACAGCTTATGAAACTGCTGTTTTTTTTCTTTATTTCAGCTATATCACTAAGCACTTGCAACGATAATTCTTCAGAAAAAGTAAATGAAAATAATATATACCCACTCCATTTAGGTTTTCGGGAATCCAAGATTTCACTACCTAAATTA
>CAZFUX010000080.1:0-10379 GCA_964522085.1 uncultured Aequorivita sp. | reverse complement strand
TTTCAAATTATTAAACCCGATTTTTAGGGTTCCTATGTGTAGTGAGTATAGATGAAAAAATGCGCCTTAACGATATTTGGGCTCTAAAAGCAATTAATGGCGAAATGATTGATACTACCGAGCTATCTGGAATGCAAAAAAAACCTATATTGGAAATTAAATTGGATGACATGAAAATCTTCGGAAACGACGGTTGCAACAATATGTTTGGAATTATTGAAAGTGTAGATGAAAAAAATATTGTCTTCGGAGCTATGGGTGGAACAAAAATGTCTTGCCCTAATATGAAGCTTTCTTCAAAATATATAACCGCACTTGGAAATACTAAAAGCTATAAACTTGATGGTTTACAGCTTTATTTTTATGATGCTGAAGGGAATGAGGTTTTACAGTATTTAAAGATAGATTAATATATCTTTTTAAAACAACAATCCTTGCCCATCTTCATCGGATTTAGAGTCTTTTTCATCATCCTTATTTTCTGTAGATGAATCTTCTGTATCTTTAGAATTATCATCGTCATTTATCGCATCTTTTTCAACAACAACATCCATTTCTTCTGGTTCTAATGGTGTTGGTGGATCGTAAGGCAATGATTTCATCGTGTTTATTTCCAGAATTTTATCTTTTGTAAGCTGGTTGCCCATTGCGGTAATTCCTTTTATGGATATGAATTCTTCTAAATTCAACTCCAAATTTTCTTCCCGCTCCTGCCCTCTTTTTTTGGCGAAAATTACTTCTGCCATTGGGCGATAATCGGTGAATATTTTTTCTAAATAGGAATCTGGATGATCTGTAATAATGGTTTCATCGCGGTCAGGATGCTCTATTAGGAAACGTTTCACATAAAAAAGTTCTTTTTCACCTTCCCAATAAATGGCGCTAATTGGCTTTTTAGGATCCCACTTTTCAAGAATAATCATATCGTCATCAAAGCGCAGCTGAATGTCTGGAACTACAGTTTTCACAACACCTTTTTGGTTTACAATGAGTAAGCGGTCTTCTTTCCTAAATTCGCCTAAAAGCTCGCCACGATCATCTACATTTAAACGTTGCACAGAATCATCGAACCATATTTTACGTGGCTTTAGCGTGGAAAGTCCTTTTTCTTTTAATTCAATTTTTTTGATTGAATATTTAGTAACGATGTTTCCTTTACTATTTCTTCCTTTAACTAATTGATCGGCAAAATCTAAGTCGAATTTCAACTTTTTTATACTTCCGCTTTGACGTAAATAGATAGTAACCAATTCTGCTTCGCCATTAGGATTAGCCGTGAAATATAGCACTTTGGAGCCTTTGTTGCCATTGCCCATATCGTACTCCTTGTCTCGCGTCATTGAAGTTACGGCAAAACGTTTTACATAATTTGCGCCACGTGTGCCATCACGATACACCATATTATAAATAGTGCGCTTGTCTTTTTTCTTGAAAACAGCCACGTGAATAATCCCTTTACCTACAAAAATCTTAGAATCTACTTTTGAAACCATCATTGTTCCGTCTTCTGTGAAGACAATGATGTCGTCAATATCACTACAATCGGTAACGTATTCGTCACGTTTTAGACTTGTGCCTACAAATCCTTCTTCGCGGTTTACGTAGAGTTTTGTATTGCGAATTACAACCTTTGTGGCTTCAATATCTTCAAAAGTTCTAATTTCAGTTTTACGTTCTTTTCCAGCTCCGTATTCTTTCTTTAATCTTTTGAAATAATCAATTGCATATTCAATTAAATGTGCTAAATGATGCTTTACTTCAGCAATACTATCTTCCAATGAGTCAATCTTTTGCTGTGCTTTATCAATATCAAATTTTGAAATTCTTTTAATTCTAATTTCAGTTAAATGCGTAATATCTTCTTCGGTAACAGCACGTTTTAAATGTTTAATATGTGGCTGTAAACCTTTATCAATTGCTGCAATTACGCCTTCCCAAGTTTCTTCTTCTTCTATATCGCGGTAGATTCTGTTTTCAATAAAAATTCGTTCTAAGGAAGCAAAATGCCATTGCTCTTCGAGCTCGTTTAATTGAATTTCTAATTCACTTTTAAGCAACTGAACCGTGCGGTCTGTACTTACGCGAAGCATTTCAGAAACACCTACAAACAAAGGTCTGTTGTTCTCAATAACGCAACCTAAAGGCGAAATGGACGACTCGCAAGCCGTGAAGGCATATAGTGCATCAATGGTTTTGTCTGGTGAAAGTCCGCTAGGTAGATGAATTTGAATTTCTACTTCGGCAGCGGTGTTGTCTTCAATTTTTTTGACTTTTATTTTTCCCTTATCATTTGCTTTGAGAATACTATCAATTAACGATGAAGTATTGGTTCCAAAGGGAATTTCGGTAATTACCAGTGTGTTTTTATCAAGCTGACTAATGCGTGCACGACTTCGTATTTTTCCTCCGCGCAAACCGTCGTTGTAATTGGCAACGTCCATAATGCTACCTGTTGGGAAATCTGGATATATCTGAAACTTTTTACCCTGCAAATGTTTTATGGAAGCATCAATAAGCTCAAGAAAGTTATGCGGAAGTATTTTTGTTGAAAGACCAACGGCAATCCCTTCCCCACCTTGATTTAAAAGCAAAGGAAACTTTACAGGAAGATTGATAGGTTCCTTTCTACGACCATCATATGAAGCTTGCCACTTAGTTACTTTTGGATTGTAAACCACATCCAATCCAAACTTTGAAATTCGCGCTTCAATATATCGTGAAGCTGCCGCACTATCACCTGTTAAAATGTTTCCCCAGTTTCCTTGGGTGTCTATTAATAAATCTTTTTGACCAATTTGAACCATGGCATCGGCAATACTGGCATCCCCGTGAGGATGATACTGCATGGTGTGCCCAACAATGTTTGCAACTTTGTTATATCGCCCATCATCCAGATCTTTCATAGACTGCATAATACGGCGCTGCACAGGCTTAAAACCGTCCTCAATTGCGGGTACAGCTCGCTCTAAGATTACATAGCTTGCGTAATCCAAAAACCAGTCGCGGTACATTCCGGTTACCTTTTTTATGGTATCGCCAGAGGTATCGTCGTTTACGCCCAAATAGTCTGGGCCTGTTTGTTGTTCTTCGGTATTGTCGAGTTCGTCACTCATTTGTTTAGTTCAAAGTTGGGTGAGTTATTTGCCTTTTCAGAGTGAATTTTATTGATTCTAGGCTGTAAAATCCAAATTCCAATGATATAAAACCACAAAAGAAAAAATTCACCAGCATAATCTAAAAAACCTACTTCCGTATTCAGTTCAATGGATTTAATTGTTTTCGAGCAAAAATATAGCATGTAAAACATGTAGAACATAGAAAATAAATGGAGCGGAATTATTATTGCGAAACTAATCCCAAACATTCCATTTGGCGGTGGAAAGTCACTGAATATTCCCAAAGATAACATCGAAAACATTAAAAATGTAAAATAAAAAAGTGGGATAAAAAAAAAATTTTTAAACTTCTTGATGTTTAAGCTGTGTTGCTCTGGCAGAAACTTATGCAATCCTACTCCAATAGACCCAAACCAGCTAAAAAATATACTCACATATAGCAACATAAATATTGGAAACGTGTAGAAAGTAAACATTGGTGTGTCTGCCACGATAACGTATACAATTGTAATAATTTGAAATAGGAAAGGCACTCCCATCATTAAAATAAAAAGCTGCCAATGTTTTGCTCTAAGAAATAATTTAATCATAATAAAAATTTAATTTATTCCTCAACCCTATCAAGTTCAACCTTCAAATTATCAATAATAAACTCCTGTCTATCGGGTGTATTCTTACCCATATAGAAAGAAAGTAATTCCTCAATACTCATAGATTTATCAAGCATTACAGGGTCTAAACGAATGTCGTTGCCTATAAAATGCACAAACTCATCGGGTGAGATTTCACCCAAACCTTTAAATCGGGTTATTTCTGGTTTTGGTTTTAATTCTTCCATTGCATTTCTTCGTTCATCTTCAGAATAACAATAAATGGTTTTCTTTTTGTTGCGCACTCTAAATAATGGCGTTTGCAAAATATAGAGATGTCCTTCTTTTATCAATTCAGGGAAAAACTGAAGGAAAAAAGTTATCAATAGCAAACGGATGTGCATTCCATCAACATCTGCATCTGTTGCGATTACTATGTTATTGTACCGCAAATCTTCCATGGAATCCTCAATGTTTAATGCGGCTTGTAATAGGTTGAATTCTTCGTTTTCGTAAACGATTTTTTTGGTCATTCCGTAGGTGTTCAACGGTTTTCCACGTAATGAAAATACGGCTTGCGTATTTACATCACGGCTTTTGGTAATGCTTCCACTTGCAGAATCTCCCTCGGTTATAAAAAGGGTTGATTCAAGATTTCGGTTATTTTTAACATCTGCTAAATGTACACGGCAATCACGCAACTTTTTATTGTGAAGGTTGGCTTTTTTAGCACGGTCTTTAGCTAATTTACGGATTCCGCTTAATTCTTTGCGTTCTCTTTCGGCTTGTACAATTTTTCGCTGAATGGCATCTGCCGCAGCAGGATTTTTATGAAGGTAATTATCGAGCTGTGTTTTTAAGAAATCGTTTATAAACGTTCTTACGGTAGGCAAATCGCCACCCATGTCTGTAGAACCAAGCTTTGTTTTCGTCTGACTTTCAAAAACAGGCTCCATTACCTTTATGCTAATTGCCGAAACGATGGATTTTCGCACATCGCTGGCATCGTAATTTTTATTATAAAAATCGCGAACGGTTTTTACCAAAGCTTCACGAAAAGCTGTTAAATGTGTTCCTCCTTGGGTAGTGTTTTGTCCGTTTACAAAACTGTGATATTCTTCGCTATACTGCGTTTTGCTGTGGGTTATTGCAACTTCAATATCTTCGCCACGAAGATGAATGATTGGATATGCCATATCTTCTTCAGAAATGGTTTCCATCAATAAATCTTTCAGTCCATTTTCAGAATAGAACTTTTTGCCGTTAAAATCTATCGTCAGTCCTGGGTTAAGATAGACGTAGTTTTTCAGCATTTTTTCTACATACTCGTTTCGGTATTTAAAGTTTTTGAAAATAGCTTCGTCTGGAATAAAAATTACTTTAGTTCCTTTTCGCTTAGTAGATTCTTCAATTACGGCGTCATTTGTGAGTTCACCTTGCGAAAATTCCGCAGTTTTTAGTTGATTATCACGAATAGATTCAACTCTGAAAAAAGAAGAAAGCGCATTTACAGCTTTGGTACCTACACCATTCAAACCAACAGATTTCTTAAAAGCACGGCTGTCGTATTTACCACCAGTATTCATTTTTGAAACTACATCAATCACTTTTCCTAGTGGAATACCACGACCAAAATCGCGCACTTTTACTTCTTTGTCTTTTATGCGAACTTCAATTGTTTTACCGGCGCCCATTACAAACTCATCAATGGAATTATCCAGCACTTCTTTTAGAAGAATATAGATACCATCGTCTGGCGAAGATCCATCGCCAAGCTTACCAATATACATACCTGGGCGCATACGGATGTGTTCTTTCCAGTCTAGCGAGCGTATATTATCTTCGGTATATTGTGATTCGGCCATAAAATTAATGTAGGGTTGCTAATATAAATATACGTGAGCACTTGCGAAACCAATACTTCGGAAAGTAATTAACAATAAAATGACACGTATTGTTAGTAAAAAAAACCTCCTAACTCTTAAAGGAAGATACCCGCCCCTTTGTGAAGGCTGGGAGAGGGTTTTTCATTTTGGGGATTTGGGGATTGCTAAATTTTTGTAAAGAATGAGTTTTATCATAGACTCGTTGCAATAGTTTTTATAATTTCATACCTCCAAAAAATAATAAATGGATTTTATAGATTACTACAAGGTTCTTGAGCTTGACAAAAGCGCAACTGCAGCAGATATTAAAAAAGGCTATCGTAAATTGGCACGAAAACTACACCCAGATTTAAACCCAAACGATAAAACTGCACAAGAAAAGTTTCAGAAAATAAATGAAGCGAACGAAGTTTTAAGCGACCCCGAAAAACGTAAAAAGTACGACCAATACGGAAAAGATTGGCAACACGCCGATGCTTTTGAAGAAGCTAAACGCAAGCAAAGATCGCAAAGTTCTGGAGGTGGCTTTGGTGGTCAGCGAAGTTATACAGGCGGTCAACAAGGTTTTGACGAAAGTCAATTTTCAGACTTTTTTGAATCTATGTTTGGCGGTGGCGGTTCAAGTCGTAATGGCGGAAGCAGAAGACAAACTTCGCAATTTAAAGGTCAAGATATGAATGCCACGCTTCGTTTAAATTTGACTGATATTCTTAAAAGTCAAAAACAAACCATCAGTATTGGCAAAAAGAAAATAAGACTTACAATTCCCGCTGGTGTTGAAGACGGACAAACCATAAAAATAAAAGGTTACGGTGGCGAAGGTATGAACGGCGGTCCAAAAGGGGATTTACTAATCACTTTTGAAATTTTCAACAATACACAATTTAAAAGATTAGAAAGCAACCTGTATTCTACCATTGAAATTTCACTTTACACCGCACTTTTGGGCGGCGAAATTACCGTTGAAACCTTAACTGGAAAAGTAAAACTGAACGTAAAACCTGAAACCCAAAACGACACAAAAGTAAAGCTGAAAGGTAAGGGTTTGCCTAAATATAAAAAGGAAGATCAACACGGCGACCTCTTTATTACCTACAAAATTGAACTTCCAAAAAACCTTTCGGATAAAGAAAAAGAATTGTTTATTGAACTTTCAAAACTTAGATAATGGCACGAGAAAAATATATATTAGTTAGTCATTTTTGCAACCATACACAGATTGAAGTTTCATTTGTTGAAAATCTTCACGAATATGGTTTGGTTTCTTTTGAAGAAAAAGAAAACGACGTTTTTATTGATGAAAAAGATGTTTCAGAAATTGAACGCATGTTTAGATTGTACAATGACCTAGGGATCAATTTAGAAGGTTTAGATGCCCTAAAACAAATGCTAAAACGTTTAAATAAAATAGAAAAAGAAATGAATTTATACAAAAAGAGACTAAAATTGTACGAATAGACGTTTGTATAGCGTATCATTTTTAAAATATTCCATTTTCTTTACTTTTTTATGATAAAAACAATTTTATTGTTCTTGCTATTTTTTACGTTTATTGTTTTTTCACAACAAATAAATATCTTTCACAACAACGATTCTGCTTCACTTTTTACAGCTTCGATTGATGTTGCTGAAACAACGAATGATTCGCCAGTTTACAATTTCAAAAAAGAAAATTCATTTAACAATATAAAAAATGAATCTGTTTACGACTGGAAATGGAAACGCGATGGTATTTGGACTGCGGCAAGCCTTAGTGTTTGCACAGCTGGTTTAATAATTTCAAATAGTAAAAATGGAATTTCAATCGTAGATCAAGATAAATTTCTGAATACTGAAAGTCTTCAAGTAGAAATTGATAAAATTGACAAAATAAATAGATGGGCAGCAGGTTACCATTCAGAAAGCGCCCGCTCTTTAAGCGATCTTGTATTATATACATCTTTAACGGCACCTATAGCACTGCTACTTAATGAAAATATAAATAATGAAGGGAGTCATTGCTATATATATCCAAAGCTTAGCAACGTCTACTGCGCTATACACACTAACTGCTAGATTTGTAGATAAAGTCGCCCTTTTGTTTATGATAATAGTGGTGAAACTTCTGAATACGATTGTTTTAGAAACAATGGACAGCGTTCATTTTATTCGGGACATGTAGCGGCAACCGCAACTGCAACCTTTTTTGCAGCAAAAGCTTATTGCGATTTTAATCCCGAAACTACTGGAAAAGGATTTATTTGGGCTGGAGCAGCAACAATTCCTGCTGCTGTTGCATATTTAAGAATAGAAGCTGGGCAATATTTTTTAACAGATGTGGCTATAGGATATGCTTTAGGAGCAACTTGCGGAATTTTAGTTCCTGAGTTACACAAAAAAAAATACGAGAATATAGAAATCTTTCCAAGTTCTGAAACCAGTTTTAATGGTGACAGACACGGCGGGTTGACTTTTAAATATACTTTTTTAAATTAGAGTTTTACCACTTATCTAGTGTTTCACATCTAAAATCTCACATCTATATTACACATTAAAACGGAAGTGCATAACATCGCCATCCTTCACGATATATTCCTTCCCTTCTACCCCCATTTTTCCTGCTTCTTTTACTTTTGCTTCACTACCGTAGGTTACAAAATCTTCGTATTTAATTACTTCGGCACGAATAAAGCCTTTTTCAAAATCTGTATGTATTACTCCTGCAGCTTGTGGACCAGTTGCGCCAACAGGAATGGTCCAGGCACGCACTTCTTTTACACCAGCGGTAAAATAAGTTTGTAGGTTTAGTAATTTGTAGGCGCTACGTATCAATTTTGCAGAACCTGCTTCATCCAGACCTAAATCTTCTAGAAACATTTGGCGTTCTTCAAAAGTTTCAAGTTCTGTAATGTCTGCTTCGGTTCCTACTGCCAATACTAAAACTTCGGCATCTTCATCTTTTACAGCTTCTCTTACTTTTTCAACATATGCATTACCATTTACTGCAGAACCTTCATCTACGTTGCAAACGTAAAGCACTGGTTTATCTGTTATAAATTGTGCATTTATAATGTATTCTTCTCTTTCTTCTTTAGATAATTCTATTGCACGAACAGAAACACCTGCTTCTAATCCAGCTTTTACTTTCAATAGTGCGGCTTCTTCTTTTTGGGCTTCTTTGTTTCCTGTTTTTGCAGCACGTTTTATTTTTTCAAGCTTTTTATCTACCGTTTCAAGATCTTTTAGTTGCAATTCAATATCAATAGTTTCTTTATCGCGAATTGGGTTTACATTACCATCTACGTGAACAATATTATCATTGTCAAAACAACGTAATACATGCAGTATAGCATCTGTTTCGCGAATGTTGCTCAAAAACTGATTTCCTAAACCTTCGCCTTTACTTGCTCCTTTTACAAGACCTGCAATATCTACAATCTCAACAGTTGCTGGAAGTACACGTTCTGGATTTACTAATTCTTCAAGTTTCAATAAACGTTTGTCTGGCACGTTTACTACGCCTATATTAGGCTCTATGGTACAAAAAGGGAAGTTAGCACTCTGTGCCTTTGCGTTGCTCAAACAATTAAAAAGAGTCGATTTACCTACGTTTGGCAATCCTACGATACCTGCTTTCATTTTATTCTGTTTTATTTCGGGTGCAAATATACATCTTCAAAGTAAACTTTCAATAGTTGGTTTGAAATGCTTTTTCAGAAAAATTTTGAGGAATATTTCACTATTAATTCACTATAATTTAACGACAATAATAGTATGTTTGTAAAATAAACCATAAACAATCAATAATTATGAAAAAAGTAATAATGAGTTTTGCCCTAGCATTTATTGCAATTGCAGGAATACAAGCACAAGACAATAAGACTATAGAGGAAGAATCTACTATAGAACGAGTAGTTACAAAGTCTGGTAGCGAGGTTAAAGTAATGGAAGTAAAAAGCACTAAAACAGTAAGTGGCGCTGTAATTGTTGAAGGAAACAATCAAATTAACCAACAAGAAGTTAATGAAAACGTCAGTGAAGAAAGCACCAATAAAGTTTTGGTAAATGAGGTTAAAACTGATGCCCAAAACGATGCAATGATAAAAGTAAATAAAAAAGAGCAACAAGCAGAACTAAAAGCATCTGAAAAAGAACAAGCTGAAATTGCAGCTAAAAAGAAAATGGAGTTAGGTAAAGAAGAAGCGGTAAGACTACAAGAAACTGCCGATAGAAAAGCCAAGTTAGAAGCAAGACCTAAAGGAACAGCTAAACTTCGTAAAGAAAAAGAATAAATTTTGCTGAAATTATTTTTATAAAATCCATCTCAGAAATGAGGTGGATTTTTTTTATAATATTGAATCGAGTGTCTTTAAGTAAAGTTCTGCAGTTACCAAATTATGGTGAGAGCCATTTGGAATGGGTATAAACGTTAGTTTATCTTTCGTTTTTAGTTTTGAGAGCTTTTCGCTGTTTTTATAGTTTGCCACAATATCATCCATTCCGTGAAAAATTGTGATTGGACACGAAACCTCCTGTAAATATTGATTGGTTGGAAAATGGTACTTCAAAAATAAACTTGTAGGATATATAGGAAAACGTTGGCCTGCCACTTCATCTAAACTATAAAAAGGAGCTTCTAAAATTAATTGTTTTGGATGGTTTTTTGCGGCTACATATACTCACTCCATTTAGGTTTTCGGGAATCCAAGATTTCACCACCTAAGTTAACCGATTAATAATCAATTATTTAGCGTTATTTTTCTTGGTGTTGTCAATACTATTTTGTATATTTATAGTACTGATATTCA
>CAZFUX010000079.1:0-10474 GCA_964522085.1 uncultured Aequorivita sp. | reverse complement strand
GTTACTTTAGGTAGTGAAATCTTGGATTCCCGAAAACCTAAATGGAGTGAGTATAGTTTCTTCGGAATCATTTAAAAAAGAAAATGTTATCTAATTGATTTGATAAACGATGAAATTCCACTCAAACCTTTTTCTGAAAGCATTTTGATGAATGCGCTGCCTATAATCGCGCCTTTTGCATGTTTTGTGGCTTGCAGGAATGTTTCAGAATTATTTATTCCGAAGCCAACAATTTGAGGGTTTTTAAGTTGAAGCGATGCAATTCGTTTAAAATAGTCTTCTTGTTCATTTTCAAAACCTGAAGAACTGCCTGTAACGCTAGTACTACTAACCATATAAATAAAGCCTTCGAAAGCGGAATCAATTTGATGTATTCTTTCTTCAGAAGTCTGTGGTGTGATTAAAAAGATATTAATTAAACCATGTTTTTTGAAAATCTCAGCATAATGCGCTTCATATTCTGCCATCGGAAGGTCTGGAAGTATTAAGCCGTCAATGCCAACTTCTGCACATTTTTTACAAAAATTTTCCACCCCAAACTGAAGAACTGGATTGAAATACCCCATAATTATCAGAGGAATAGAAACGGTTTTTCGAATATCTTTTAATTGCTGAAAAAGTAATTCAGTAGTTATTCCACTTTTCAAAGCAACTTGTGAACTCGCCTGAATAGTCGGTCCATCTGCCAAAGGATCGCTAAATGGCAAACCGATTTCTATAAAATCGACTCCACTTTTTTCTAATTGCTGAATAATTTCAATAGTATCGTCCAAATTTGGATAACCTGCTGTGAAATATATGGAAAGTAATTTTTTGGTTTCTGAAAGCTTATTTTGAATTCTATTCATCTTATAAATTAAAATGATTGATATATGTTTCTAAATCTTTATCCCCACGACCACTTAAATTCACAACCACCACATCATTCGGTTTGAATTTTCGGTTTTCAAAAATTGCAAGTGCATGGCTACTTTCAATAGCGGGAATGATTCCCTCTAGTTTGCAAAGCTCTAGTCCAGCCTGCATCGCTTCATCATCGGCTATTGAAATAAATTCACCACGACCCGAAGCAAAAAGATTAGCGTGCATTGGCCCAACACCAGGATAATCCAAACCAGCCGAAATAGAGTAGGGCTCGGTAATTTGTCCATCAGCAGTTTGCATCAGTAATGTTTTGCTGCCGTGAATAATGCCCACTTTTCCCAAAGCTGAAGTTGCGGCGCTTTCACCACTATCTATTCCTTTTCCGGCGGCCTCTACGACGATAATTCCAACTTCTGGTTTATCTAAATAATGATAAAAAGCACCTGCTGCATTGCTGCCACCACCTACGCAAGCCACTACAGAATCTGGGTTTTCACGTCCTTCTTTTTCGTTGAGTTGTATTTTTATTTCTTCGGAAATCACACTTTGAAACCGAGCAACCATATCTGGATATGGATGTGGACCAACAACGCTACCTATAATATAATGTGTATCGACAGGATTGTTAATCCAATCGCGAATAGCTTCGTTGGTCGCATCTTTCAAGGTTTTACTGCCACTCATGGCGGGAACTACTTTTGCGCCGAGCATTTTCATTCTTGCAACGTTTGGTGCTTGACGTTTTATATCAATTTCACCCATAAAGACAATACATTCCAAACCCATTAAAGCACAAACAGTAGCAGTTGCCACGCCGTGCTGGCCCGCGCCAGTTTCAGCAATAATTCGGGTTTTGCCCAGACGCTTCGCTATTAAAATTTGGCCAATGGTATTATTCACTTTGTGTGCGCCTGTATGGCAAAGATCTTCCCGTTTTAAATAGATTTTTGTATTGTATTTTTTTGAAAGACGTTTCGCAAAATAGAGTGGAGTAGGGCGTCCCACATAATCTTTCAGCAATTGTTGAAATTCTTTTTGAAAAGATTTCTCTGCCATTATTTTTAAATAATTCTGCCGTAGTTCTTCCACATTTGGGTACAACATTTCAGGGATGTATGCGCCACCAAACTCTCCGTAATATCCTTTTTCGTTTACGTTATAATTCATTTTTGAATTTCTTTAAATCTTCAATATTTTTCAATCCTGGTTTAACTTCAAACTTGCTATTCACATCTATTGCGTGAATGGGAAGGTCTATTTTTAGTAACTCTTTTAGAGCATCAAGTTCATTCAGACCAATGCCACCGCTTAAAATGAATGGTTTTTTATGATTGTAATTTTTTAGAATTTCCCAATTAAAAGTGTAACCATTTCCACCTTTTTCTTTTCCTTTTGTATCGAAAAGAAACTTATCTACTTTGTCTTCAAAAATGTGTAATTGCTCAAAATCAAAATTCTCATCAATACTAAAAGCTTTCCAAACCAAAACTTCTGAAAATACCAGATACCATTGTAAATCTAGCACGTATTCCTTGCTTTCGTTACCATGAAGTTGAATAATATCTAAATCATATTTTTTAACTATTTCAAGCACTTTTGAATGTTTTTCATCTACAAAAACGCCAACTTTTTTTACGCCTTCGGGAAGCGGAGGAATTTCTTCTAAATCAAAATATCTTGGACTTTTTTTATAAAAAATAAAACCAAGATAATCTGGCTGAAGTGAGGTAACTTCAGCAATGTTGTGTTTTATTCCGCAGATTTTCAGCCCCACCCCAGCCCTCCCCGAAGGAGAGGGAGTTTGATTTTTTTCTATCATCTTAATTCTTCAATAAAAAGTTTCGCAGTTTCACCCGGATTTTCAGTTTTCATAAAATTCTCACCAATTAAAAATCCTTCAAAACCATATTTCCTCAAATCTTTAATTGTTTCAATATCACTAATTCCACTTTCTGAAATTTTCACGAAATCGGCCGGAATCTCTTCTGATAATTTTTTACTGATATTAATATTTACATTAAAATTTTTCAAGTTTCGGTTGTTAACTCCAATCATATCTACATTTGGTAATAACGATTTCTGAAGTTCTTCAAAATTGTGAATCTCCAATAAGATATCCAATTTCAAACTTTTCGCCAAATGCGAAAATTGTTTCAATTCTTCCTCAGAAAGGCAAGCGGCAATCAGCAAAATTGCGTCTGCGCCATAAGCTTTGGCTTCGTAAATTTGATAGGGATCTACAATAAATTCCTTCCGAAGTATTGGAATTTTAACTGCTTTTTCAGCTACCAAAAGATCGTCCAACGAGCCGCCAAAAAAATTAGAATCCGTTAAAACCGAGATTCCTGAAGCGCCAGCATTTTCATAACCAGAAACCACTTCGTGCAATAAAACCTTGTCGTTTATAACAGATTTACTGGGCGAGCGGCGTTTGTGCTCGGCAATAATACCAGTAGTTGAAATCCGCAAGGCTTCCGCTAAAGATTTTGTTTCTTTGGCAAAAAGGGGGAATTTTTCTAACAAACGGGTTGGAATTGCTTCTTTTTTAGCTTCAATTTCCCTGCGTTTGTATGCTGTTATTTTATCTAAGATTGTCATTTACTTAATTTTTGTAATTGATTTAATGAATTCAGTGCTTTGCCGGATTGAAGCGATTCTTTCGCCTTTTCAAAACCTTCTAATATCGTGCAATTTTCAACTACTGAAATTGCCATTCCAGCATTGGCACAAACCACATTGTTTTGGGCTTCGGTTCCTTTTCCGTTTAAAATATTTTGAAATATTTCTGCAGAAGTTTTTACCGTTTCTCCACCAAAAATCTCTGATTGCTCAATTTGTTTCACCCCAAAATCTTCTGCGTTTAAAATATTTTCAGAATACTTTGAAATTACTTTTGCTGGCCCAGTTAATGAAATCTCATCATAACCATCCATAGCGTGGAGCACGGCGTAATTTTTTTCGCTTTTTTGATAAAGATAACCGTACATTCTTGCAAGTTCTAAATCAAAAACCCCTGCCAATTGATTCTTCGGAAACGCAGGATTCACCATCGGCCCCAACATATTAAAGAAGGTTTTTACTCCTAATTCTTTACGGATTGGCGCCACGTTTTTCATAGCAGGGTGAAAGAGCGGTGCGTGCAAAACGCAGATTCCTGCTTCATCCAAACAGCGTTTCAAAAAGTCTTTTTCGTTGCTAAATTTTATACCCAAAGCTTCCATAACATTGCTGCTTCCGCTAACGGAGGAAACTCCGTAGTTTCCATGTTTAGTTACTTTTACACCTGCGCCAGCGGTAACAAATGAAGCCAAAGTTGAAATATTAAACGTATTTTTACCGTCACCTCCCGTACCACATAAATCAATGGTGTTGTATTCGCTGAAATCTACCGCCAGACATAAGTCTAGTAAAGCATCACGGAAACCTTCAAGTTCTTCCAAACTCACATTTCGCATCATATAAACTGTAAGAAAAGCTGCAATCTGACTTTGGTTATATTTTGCTTCGGAAATGTTTACCAAAACCATTCTGGCTTCTTCTTTTGAAAGTTGCTCGTGGTTTATTAATCTGTTTAGAATTTGTTTCATTTTAATTTTCAATCCAATTTTTAATAATCTGTTTTCCTTTTGGTGTAAGCACACTTTCTGGATGAAATTGTACACCGCAAACATCATAAACTTTATGACGAAGACTCATAATTTGCCCATTTTCATCTACCGAAGTAATTTCCAAAACCTCTGGAAAATTTTCTTTTGAAACTACCCAGCTATGATAGCGACCAATTTCAATTTCTTTTTCCAAACCTTTAAAAAGTGGTTCATTTTCTGAAATAATGGTTGCTGTTGTTGCAACTCCGTGAAAAACCTTGCTCAAATTTTCAAGGGTTCCACCGAAAACTTCGCCGATGGCTTGTTGGCCCAAACACACTCCAAAAATTGGTTTTGAGCTTGCGTATTTTTTTATTATTTCTTTCAGTAAACCTGCTTCGTTAGGGATTCCTGGGCCTGGCGAGAGTAGAATTTTGTCGTAGTTTTCAACTTCTCCTAAGTAAAATTTATCGTTTCGTCTTACGGTTACTTCGCAGTCCAATTCTTCTAAGTAGTGAACCAGATTGTAAACAAAACTGTCGTAATTATCTATTACTAATATTTTCATATTTATATACTTTCGGCTAATTCGAGCGCCTTTGTGAGTGCGCCCAATTTATTATAAACTTCTTGTAATTCGTTTTCTTCAATGCTTTCTGAAACTACGCCTGCACCAGCTTGGTAATGCAATGTATGATTTTTGCTAACGAAAGAACGGATTATGATGGCGTGGTTAAAGTTACCGCTGAAATCCATAAAACCGATGGCGCCACCGTAAAATTCGCGACTTCTGTTTTCGTATTTTTCAAGTAATTGCAAGGCTTTATGTTTTGGTGCGCCACTCAGCGTTCCTGCAGGAAATGTGCCAGCAACAATTTGCATTGTTGAAGTTTTTGGATTTTTTGTAGCAGTAACTTTGCTAACCAAGTGAATTACGTGCGAAAAAAACTGAACCTCACGATACGTTTCCACTTTTACGTTTGTTCCGTGGCGGCTTAAATCGTTTCGCGCCAAGTCAACAAGCATAACGTGTTCGCTATTTTCTTTCTTGTCTTCTGAAAGTTTTTTTGCAAGTTCAGCATCTTGTTCATCATTTCCTGTACGTTTAAAAGTTCCTGCAATTGGGTGAATTTCTGCACGATCTCCTTTTACAATAAGTTGTGCTTCCGGCGAACTTCCAAAGATTTTAAAATTTCCATAGTCAAAATAGAAAAGATAGGGTGAAGGGTTTACACTTCGCAAAGCACGGTAAACATTAAAATCATCACCACTGAATTTTTGAGAAAAACGTTTGCTTGGCACTATCTGAAAAACATCACCGCGCTGGCAATGTTCCTTGCATTTCCGCACCAATGCTTTGAAATCTTCATCGTTTAGATTCGTTGTTCGCTCTCCATTTCTTTTAAAAGAAAATTCTGCAAAATTTTTCGACTTTAATATCTGCTCAATTTGCAGAATGTTGTTTTCAGCTTCATACGTATGTGCAAAAATATAGGCTTCGTTATTGAAATGATTTATCGCGATTATATTTTGATAAATAGTATAATACAAATCTGGCATTTCAAGATTTCCCTCTTTTTTTGAAAGCTGGATATCTTCAAAATATTTCACAGCATCAAAAGCCATATAACCGAAAAGACCGTTGTTTATGAATTTGAAATTACTTTCTTCCGAAGAAAATGAAGAAGCAAATTCATCTAAAATTTTCGGAACATTTGTGTTTTCTGTTATTTCAGTAACCAAACTTTTTCCGTCGGGATACGTTTGGGTTATAGTTTCATTTTCAACCTTAATAGAAGCAATTGGATTGAAACAGATATAACTAAAGCTATTGTCGTTGGCGTGATAGTCGCTACTTTCTAGCAACAAACTATTCGGGAATTTATCGCGAAGCCGCAAATACACTGAGACTGGCGTGAGCGTATCAGCCAATAGTTTTTTTGAATATGTTTTTAAATTGTATTTCATTTTTAAAGATTGTCTTTTCGGCTCCGCTCAAAGACCGAATGAAGTGCCCTGAGCGGAGTCGAAGGGTACGGCAAAAAAAAAGGCTTGTCGTGATTGACAAGCCTTTTCGTATATGTTTTATACCATAGGTGTTCAGCTCACGACGTTTTCCGTAAGTTTCTCCACCACCAAGTATTTGTTGTAAATGTGTTCATTTGTTTCGGGTTCAAATATAGAAAGGATTTTTTAATAATTTAGAATTTGATAAAAGTTTTTGAAATTTTGCTTCGCTATGTACATATTGTCTAATTTTACCAAAAATTTAAAAAATGGCAGATTTAACCCAAGAGCAGTGGCAAGAACAATTAACCAACGATGAAAACGCGGTTATTTTAGACGTTCGCACGGATGCTGAATTTGAAGAAGGATACATTCCAGGCGCTATACAAATTGATGTTTTTAATGGGGCAGAATTTCTTCAACGTGCAAAACAATTGGACCCGCAGAAAAACTATTACGTTTATTGTCGTTCTGGAGGTAGAAGTGGGCAAGCTTGTATGTTGCTCAATTCTGTAGGGGTAAAAAATGCTTACAACCTAAAAGGTGGAATTTATGGAGTGGCAAGGCGAAATAATTAACGAAAAAACTTATACAATGAAAAAACTATCAATACTTATTGGACTTACGGTTATACTTTTTTTTACCGCTTGTAAAGACAAGAGCGTTGCACAGGAAATACAGGTTTTAACCACCCAAGAATTCCATGATGTTACAGCGGGCAAAGATGTACAGTTGGTTGATGTTCGTACTCCTGCAGAGTTTGCAGAAGGTCATCTTGAAAATGCACTAAATATTAATATTTCTGAAAACGATTTTATAACCGAAGTTGAAAAGCTGGATCTAGAAAAACCAATTTATTTATACTGCAGAAGCGGAAAAAGAAGTGCTAAAGCTGCGTTGATTTTAAGAGACGTTGGCTTTAAAGAAATCTTCGATATGAAAGGTGGATTTTCACATTGGGAAATGGATGGATTTCAAGATAAAGAGTAAACCCCTATTCTAAATAATGAAAGGGGTTTTAGGTGCTTAAAATCAATTTCCTATAAATTTAAACCCTGCTGAAATAAGACTGTAATGCAAGCCACTATCTCGTTTGTAATAAACGTATTTTAAATCTACACTTTTCAATCCGAAGTTTGCGATTTTCAGCTTTGTGAAAATGTCTGTATAGTTAATTCCAAAACCGTATTGGTTTGCTGAGAATTCAGAAAGATCATAATCTGAAGTGTAAAATTCATCCGTAGATAGTGCTACGTTATGAGGATAAAAGTAATCTGCTGCAGTTTGATTGTAGAAACGGTAACTTGGATAGAGAGTGAATCTATCTGTAATTTTTATAGGCACTTCAATACTGGCAGTATGTGAGGTAATTCCCCAATCATCAAAATAGTAGCGATAATAGGTCCGCACCACAAACATTTCATTTATATAATAATTCAATCTACCGCCAATTGCTGTTTTAAAACGGGTGTCTGGCAAGCGTTCTATATCGTCAGCCAACTGAAAGTTTTCACGAAAACGATCTGGAAGATCACTAAAATAAACTCTTTGGAAAGGAGTGGAAAGCAACCCTTGTTGCTGTACTAAATCTAAAGAAAGTGACCCTTGAATATTTTTCGAAAGTATTTGTGAAAATCCAAAACCTACTGAATAGGAATTTCTATTTTTCTTGTCTAAGCCAGTAAAGGTAGAAGATTCTCGCAGTTCTATTGGGTATAATAACTTCCATGTATCCATATATACATTTGCGTGAATACTTACTTCCGTGTTTTTTTCATTGAAAAGTTTGGTGTAGTTTCCACCAAAGCCCAAGGAGAAATAATCATATTCCGATGAAACGGAAACTTTGGCACTTACAATATCATTTCTGCTATCACTACTGTGCGAATAATTTACATTTCCACCAAACCAAACATCACTAGAAGACGCTCCAGAAGAAGCCACAAAAGGATCGGCTGGGCTATTACTATCAAAAGGATCTATATTACTAGACGAAGCTGATGTGTAGGCAGAAACGCCTATGTCGATAGCTAAAACATCATCATCGTTAATAGGGATTGCTACAACAATTGTTGGTGTAATGTCTGTTAACTTTTCTGTGCCAATACCGCCGCTTACGGCAGCATTGTCGTCATCTTGACTATAATAGCTTGCAAGAAAATCTACTTCTGTTGCTTCAAGCACACGTTTTTTGTATGTTGAAGTAGAATCTTGTGCAAAGACTGTTGCTGAAAATAGGATTACAAATAAACTAATTATGTATTTCATGAAACTTATTAATTACAGCCGCAACCGCCGCCAGTTTTACCTCCGTTAGCACCTGAAGCAGCTTCGCGATATGCTTGTGCGTTAATCTCAAACCTATCAACGGCTTTGTCGCCCAAAGCCATGTCTGGATCATTGAGATTTACTTTTTCGTATTCTTTTACAACTGTACAGGAACTTAACGCCCCCATAATTGTAATACTGAAAAGGATTATTGTTTTTTTCATAGTTATTTATATTGCCACTTAAAACTGTGACTGTTTACTTTTTAAGCGTTTCAATTTCAATATGTTTTGAAGTGAAAATCTCACCTTTTTCATCAATAATGATGCATTCTATTTTTGGTAATTGGTTAATAAAGTCTATTCCAACATCTTTTCCCATTACAAAAATTGAAGTTGCCAAGGCATCTGCAATTTCGGCTTTTGGGGCAAATACTGTTGCACTTATAATTCCTGTTGAAGGATAGCCAGTTCGTGGATCAATTATATGTGTATAACGAATATTATTAAACGTAACGTATTTCTCATAATTGCCCGAAGTGACTACTGCATTTTCATTTAGTGGAAGCAATGCAAATGCTTTATTTTTATCCATTGGGTTTGTTAATGCTACTTTCCAAAACTCGCCATCAGGTTGTTTTCCCCAAGTATTCATATCTCCCGAAGCGTTTATTATTCCTGCACTAACACCTTTCTCTATTAAAAGTTTTTTGGCTTTGTCTGCTGCATAGCCTTTGCCTATACCTCCAAACCCAATTTTCATTCCTTCCAATTTCAAAAAAACTGTAAAATTTTCAGGATCTAGAATAATGTTTTGATAACCAACCTTTGCAACGGATTGTTTTATAGCTACTTTAGGAGGCATCTCGGTCATGCTGCCATCAAACTTCCAGATTTTATCCATGGAGGCGAAACTGATATCGAAAGCACCATCTGTTAATTTTGAAATTTCAACAGAACGCCCAATTAAATTATAGAGTTCCTCATCAACTTTTATGGGTTTTACACCCGCATTTCTATTAATTTCTGAAGTTTGCGAAGCTGGATCCCAAGAGGAAATTAGTTTTTCGATGCGAGTAATTTCTCCCACAGCCAAATCAATATAACCGCTCGCTTGGGTTGAATATTTTGCTACGACGGTAATTTCAAAACGACTGCCCATTAATTTTTGGGTGCGTTTAAAAATTTCTTGTGAGAACATTACATTCACACAAAAGAGAGCCATTAATATGGAGAGTGACTTTTTCAAACTACTTTACAAACGATTCAAGCTTTTCAATATATGCTGTAGGCGAAGTTTTTTCATAACCAGCTTCACCTAAAATAGTTCCTTCTTTGTCAAGTATTACAACGAAAGGGAAGTAGCCTTGTTTGTTATATTTTTCGGCAAGTTGATTGTTCTTTTGCTGTTGGGCGTCGGGCAAAGCATTTTTCTTTTTCCTAGGAAAATCTGCCTGAAGCATCACAAAATGATCTTTTGCGTATGCTTTAAATTCATCGGTGCTCCATATTTCACGATCCAGCTTTATACAGGGTGCGCACCAATCGCTTCCTTGAAAAACAAGGATTATTGGATGATTTTCTTCAGAAGAAATTTTCTTTGCAGTTTCAAAATCGGTTTGCCAATCTTGGGCTGACAGCGTTATTGAGAATACAACTGCAGCAAATAATAAGGCTATTTTTTTCATTGAGGATTTAAGTGTTAAGTTTCACAAGGTTGTTGTGTTAAGTTGACAACTTGTTTACCTT
>CAZFUX010000078.1:0-10492 GCA_964522085.1 uncultured Aequorivita sp. | reverse complement strand
AATTACGGTGTAATTGCTTAATTTCATCTCTCTCTCTCTCTTATGGATAATTTTACAGTCATTAATCTGAATATCAGTACTATAAATATACAAAATAGTATTGACAACACCAAGAAAAATAATGCTAATAATTGATTATTAATCGGTTAATTTAGGTAGTGAAATCTTGGATTCCCGAAAACCTAAATGGAGTGAGTATATATTGCCTTAAAGACTTCTTCTTTGTTACGAATGTCAAAACATAAAGTGTGAATTTCGGTTGAAGTTGAAAGTTCTTCTGAAAGCTTTTTCAACCTATCTTCTCTCCTTCCGCATAGAATTAATTGTACGCCGTTTTTAGCGAAAAGTTTCGCCGTTGCCACCCCAATTCCCGAAGTTGCTCCTGTTATAAATGCAGTTTTATTCATTCTTTATTGTTATTATTTAGTTTCAAGCTAAATAATTTATTAACATTTAACTTTTTCCTAAAAGTACTATTTCTCAAATATTTAAAACACTCCTTTTTCTTCAATATTTATAATCTTAACAAAAGTCAAAAAACGCTAAGAAAAATTTAGGTTTTTATTATTCTTAATTTAACCAATCCTTAACAAGGTTTTATCTAATAAATTTTCAATTTGCATCGTCTTTTGAAAAGAGCATAAATTGAATCTAAATACAAAATGGAAAATACAAATTCGACCTTTGACATTGGGGTATTAAACAAAAAAATTGAACGGGAAAGTGCCTTTGTGGACATCCTTACAATGGAAATGAACAAAGTAATCATAGGCCAAAAACATATGGTAGAACGCCTTATGATAGGTCTTCTGGGTCAAGGACACATCTTGCTTGAAGGTGTCCCTGGACTTGCAAAAACACTTGCAATTAACACCCTTTCAAAAGCAGTTCACGGTAGTTTTAGCCGTATACAGTTTACCCCAGACTTGCTTCCTGCAGATGTTGTGGGAACGATGATCTATAATATGAAAGTGAACGATTTCAGTATTAAAAAAGGGCCAATCTTCGCCAACTTCGTGCTTGCGGATGAAATTAACCGTGCTCCCGCCAAAGTACAATCAGCACTTTTGGAGGCGATGCAAGAAAAACAAGTTACCATTGGTGAAACTACTTTTAAGCTAGACAAACCATTCTTGGTAATGGCAACCCAAAACCCAATTGATCAAGAAGGTACCTATCCGTTACCTGAAGCACAAATGGATCGTTTTATGCTGAAAACAGTAATAAAATATCCACAAATTGCTGATGAGCAATTAATTATTCGCCAAAACTTAAAAGGTGAATACGAACAGGTAAATCCTGTTGCAACCATTGAACAAATTACAAGAGCTCAAGCTGCCGTTCGTGAAGTTTATATGGACGAAAAGATTGAGAAATATATCCTCGATATAATTTTCGCTACCAGAAATCCTGAGAATTTTGGACTTGCAGATTTAAAACCATTAATCAACTTTGGCGCATCCCCACGTGGAAGTATAAATCTTGCCATTGCTGCTAAATGTTACGCTTTTATTCGTCGTCGTGGTTATGTAATTCCAGAAGATGTTCGTGCCATCGTGCATGACGTTCTTCGCCATAGAATTGGAATTACTTACGAAGCCGAGGCAGAAAATATTACTTCTGAAGACATCATCAATAAGATTGTAAACGTAATTGAGGTGCCATAGGCCCCCAACCCCAAAGAGGGGGCCTTCACTCTTGTGAAAATTATTAGGTGACAATTAAATATATAAAATGTTCAGTATAATTTCAATAATTTATTTAACCGTAAATATTTCCCCTTTCGGGGGCTAGGGGGCTCATGAATACTAAAGAACTTCTTAAAAAAGTACGGAAAATCGAGATCAAAACGCGACGCTTAAGCGATCACATTTTTGGTGGCGAGTATCATAGTACTTTTAAAGGTCGCGGGATGACGTTTAGCGAAGTGCGCCAGTATCAATTTGGCGATGATGTAAGAAATATAGATTGGAATGTTACCGCACGTTATAATGAACCTTTCATAAAAGTTTTTGAAGAAGAACGGGAACTTACTTTAATGCTGATGGTAGATATTAGCGGTTCTGAATTTTTTGGAACTCAGGAGCAGTTCAAAAATGAAATAATTACTGAAATAGCCGCAACCCTTGCTTTTTCAGCAATGCAGAATAATGACAAAACGGGATTGATTCTTTTTTCAGATGAAATTGAACTTTACATTCCACCGAAAAAAGGAAAATCGCACGTACTTAGAATTATACGTGAACTGATTGAATTTCAGCCAAAAAGCAACAAAACAGATCTTGCCAAGGCACTTAAATTTTTAAGCAACGTAATGAAAAAGAAAGCCATCGTTTTCGTGCTTTCAGATTTTATTGCGGACAATTATCGAGATACGTTGAAGATTGCCGCCAGAAAACACGACGTTACAGGAATTAGAGTTTACGATAAAGCTGAAGAAAACATTCCGAATTTAGGAATGGTACAAATGCAAGATCAAGAAACTGGCGAACTATTATTAGTAAACACAAGTTCAAAAAGCGTTCGTAACCAATATTACAGTTATCATCGCGAAAGAGTAGATTATTTTACCGAATCTTTCACAAAAAGTGGTGCAGGAGCTTTGAGTAGTAGGGTTGACGAAAGTTATGTGAAAAAATTATTAGGGTATTTTAAAAGAAGGTAAAAGCCCCCTAACCCCCGAAGGGGGGAATTACTATAAAAAATGTTAAAAAAGAATAAAATATTGAATGGATTTCCCGCAAGGTCTGAGCGACTTCCTGCAAGGTTTTTGAAACCTTGCAGGTTTAGTGGGCAAGTTCTTTTTTCTTTCCTCTTTCTTCTTTTCTCTTTTATAGCAAACGCCCAGGTAGCCTCCTCCATCGATTCCACAAAAATTAAAATTGGCGAGGAAATTCTTTACATTATAGACGTTCAGGCAGATTCTACAGATGTTGTTGTTTTTCCAGAAGAGCAAACTTTTGCTCCTTTGGAAATGATAGAATCTTATAAAGCAGACACCACTTTTGAAGGTTCAAAATACCGCCTAGTCAAAAAATATGGTTTAACACAGTTTGACAGTGGCAAGTACACTATTCCGCCGCAACGTATTTTCATCAACAACAAACCGTTTTTGACCGATTCTATAAAAGTTGAAGTGAAAGATGTTGCTGTTGATACTTCAAAACAGAAAATGTTCGACATAAAACCAGCGGTTGAAGTAAAAGGTCCGCCGTTTGATTGGTTATTGCTTTTGTATTGGATAATTCCTATTCTTTTACTCGTTGGACTTGCTATTTATTTATTCCGAAGAAAAAAACGAAAAGACGCTGCTGCAAAACAACTTCCTCCTTACGAAGAAGCAATCTTTGCATTGAAAAATTTGGACAACACCCAACTTTTAAAGGATAATAAAAGCAAGGAATATTATAGCAACTTAACCGAAATTGTAAAGCGCTATTTAGACCGTGAAGTAGATGAATCTGCTTTAGAAAGCACCAGTGAGGAGCTCATCACCCGTTTAATGATGCATAAAGACGCAGGAAGTTTTGACTTCGATTTGGAAACTATACGCAAACTAGATTCAATTTTTAAACGTGCAGATTTGGTGAAGTTTGCAAAAATGAATCAACAAGCAGGGCAAGCAGAAGTAGATAGAACAACCATTGAGGATATTATAAACGAAACTCACGAAGCCGTTCCAGAACCTACAGAAGAAGAGCTATTAGAGAATCAAGAATATCTTGAAAAACGTGCTAAAAGACGCAAACGCAGAAAATGTATTTTAGGAATTTTGGGAGTGTTTGTAGCAATCGTTTTGGCTGGAGTTATCTTTGGAGCTGCAACAGGTTTCGACAATTTAAAAGATAAAGTATTAGGAAACAACCTTCGCGAATTGTCAGAAGGCCGATGGATAAAGAGTGAATACGGAAGTCCCGCAGTTATATTAGAAACACCCGAAGTACTTGTAAGAACCGAAGTTCCAACAACAAATGTTGACAATAGTGCTGTAATGGGCAAAGACTTTTTCACGCTCGGTAAAATGAATTCTCCGCTTTACATACTAGTTTCAACAACACAATTCCGCCAAAAGCAGGATATCGCATTAGAAACTGCGTTAGATTCTGTTTTAGATGAACTTGAGCAAAGTGGCGCAAAAAACCTAATCGTAAAACGCGACGATTTTGAAACCAAAAAAGGCATAAAAGGACTTAAGGCCTATGGCGAATTCAATGTACAGATTGCTGATAACAAGGTTTTAAAAGAAAAGAGCACTTATGAATTGTTGCTTTTTGCACAAGAAAACGGTTTGCAAGAAGTTTTGATAGTGTATCTAAACGATGGTAAGTACGCCGAAGAAATTAAAAAACGAATAGAAGCTTCCATAGAGCTTGAAATTTCAGAGAAAGATGGGCAGTAATTTCGAATTTGTACATCCGCAGATTTTCTGGTTGTTCCTTATACTTCCAGTGCTTGTACTATGGTATTTATGGAAAAGGAAGCAGCAAACGGCTTCTTTAAAGATATCTAGTATTAGCGGCTTCAAAACTGGAGAAAATAGGTTGGCACGCTTAAAACCATTGCTTTTTGTACTTCGGCTTTTGGCACTTTCAGCACTGATTATCGCAATGGCTCGTCCAAGAACCGTTGACGAAACCACAAAAACAAAAACTACAAGCGGAATTGATATCGTGATAGCAATAGATGTATCAGCAAGTATGCTAGCGCGCGATTTAAAGCCAAACCGTTTAGAAGCTCTTAAAACAGTAGCCGCAAGATTTATAAATGGTCGCCCAAATGATAGAATTGGTTTGGTAGAATATGCAGGTGAAAGTTACACCCGCACACCACTAACGAGCGACAAAACCATAGTGCTTTCATCCTTAAAAAACATAACCTACAATACAACTATTGAAGGTGGAACAGCAATCGGTTCTGGATTAGCGACAGCTGTGAACAGATTAAAAGAAAGCCGTGCAAAAAGTAAAGTGATTATTTTACTTACCGACGGTGTAAATAACTCAGGATTTATAGATCCAAAAATAGCAAGTGAACTTGCAGTAGAATTTGGCATAAAAGTATACACAATTGGTTTAGGAAGCAACGGAATGGCTATGTCGCCAATAGGTATTCGTCCAGATGGTGGTTTTCAATACGGAAATGTACAGGTTGAAATTGACGAAGCGCTACTAAAAGAAATTGCAGTTAAAACTGGGGGTCAATATTTTCGCGCAACGAGTAATACTAAGCTAGAGCAAATTTATGAAGAAATAAACAAGCTTGAAAAAACTGATATTGAAGAATTTAAATATACAAATTATAATGAAATGTTTCGTCCGTGGGTCATTTTTGGACTGATTTTGTTAGGCTTTGAATTTTTATTGCGAATTACTATTTTTAAAGGATTTTTATAAAAATGTATCAACTAGAACAACCCATATATTTCTACATTCTCTTTGCCATTCCGGTGATAATGGTGCTGTTTCTATTGGTTTTGATTTGGAAAAAAACTGTTCAAAAACGATTTGTTGATAAAGCCCTTTTAAGAAAATTAAGTCCAAATCAGTCACTTTTTAAATCAATTTTAAAGGTTTTAGTACTCTGTTTGGCGATTGCTTGTTTGAGTTTTGCTTTGGTAAATCCAAAAATTGGAACCAAGCTTGAAACTGTAAAACGTGAAGGTGTTGACATTGTTTTTGCGTTAGATGTTTCAAAAAGTATGTTGGCAGAAGATATAGCGCCAAACCGTTTAGAGAAATCAAAACAGCTTATTACACAAATAATCAACGGTCTTGCAGGCGATAGAATTGGTATTATTGGGTATGCAGGCAGCGCATTTCCACAGGTTCCTATTACTTCAGATTTTTCTTCGGCTAAATTATTTTTAAGCGGAATGAATACCGATATGGTTTCTTCGCAAGGAACCGCCATTACGCAAGCCATAGAATTGGCGCAGACTTTTTATGACGATGAAGAACAAACCAATCGTGTACTTTTTATAATTTCTGATGGTGAAGATCACGGTAATAATGTTTCAGAAATTGCAGAAGAAGCACATGAAAAAGGTATCCGCATTTTCACAATTGGTGTTGGTACTGCTGAGGGCGGCCCAATTCCTATTAAAGAAAATGGTGTGCTACAATATTACAAACGCGACCAAAATAACGAACAGGTAATCACTCGTTTAGGTGAAGAAACACTAAAAGAAATTGCTAAAAAAACGAATGGTGAATATCTTGACGGCTCAAATACAAAGGCCGTTGTAGATCGTGTAAAATCTATTCTAAACGGAATGGATAAAAAGGAATTTGAGACCAAACAATTTACAGATTTTAAAGATCAATTTCAATGGTTTTTGGCTGGGGCATTGTTTTTGCTAGTTTTAGATGTATTCTTTTTAGAACGCAAAACAGCTTGGTTGAAGAAGTTGAATTTATTTAATGAACAAAAAAAATAACGAGATTGCTTTGCTCCTCGCAACGCCTCGCAATGAATCTTTTAGTCTATTAAAAAATCATTAATCAAAGAAATGATAATTTCAGAAATAAAAAATAAAAAATCACTGTTCATCAAGGCCTTACTATTGGCTTTGTTGTTAGCTTCTTTTACTGCCTTTGCTCAACCACAACTGGCAAAAGAGCAAAAAAAAGAATTGAAAGCCGCACAAAATTATTTGAGTGATGCCCAGAAATCACTTCAAAATAATGAATTTATTCCTGCCGAGGCAGATTACAGACAAGCCATTTCATTAAATCCAAAAAGTGAAACCGCAAAATACAACTTAGGAACCGCTTATTACGGAAAAGAGAAAAATGCTGAGGCAATGCTTCGTTTTAAACAAGCAGCCACTACAGCTACTGATAAAGCCGAAAAACACAAAGCATTCCACAATTTGGGAAATACGTATATGAATGAAAAGAAATATACCGAAGCCGTAGAAAGTTATAAAAATGCGCTTCGCAATAACCCAAATGATGATGAAACGCGTTATAATTTAGCCTTGGCAAAAGATATGTTGGAGAAAAATCCGCCGCCGCCAGAGGATAAAGATGATAAAAACAAGGATAAGGACAAAGACAAAAAAGATCAAGATAAAAAGGATCAGGATAAAAAAGACCAAGGGGATAAGGACGATAAAGGCGATCAGGAAGACGATAAAGACAAGGGCGACCAAAAAGACGATAAAAAAGAAGGCGATAAAGATAAAGACCAAAGTAAGCCAAAAGAAGGTGAAGGTGATAAGCCACAACAGCAACAACCTACACCAGGCCAACTTTCGCCCCAACAAGTAAAAAGCCTGCTGGAAGCAATGAACAACGAAGAAAAAAAGACACAGGATAAAATAAATGCCGAAAAGCAAAAAGGCGCAAAAGTTAAAACGGATAAAGACTGGTAGGGTATGAAGACGAAGTGTTTTTTATTCATAATAGGGTTTGTACTGTGTAGTATTACTGCCACGGCGCAAATTCAATTTGATGCCAAAGTGAGTAAAAAACGACTCGGTGTAAACGAGCGTTTACGTATAGATTTTGAAATGAACCAAGATGGCGACAATTTTAGGCCGCCAAGTTTTGATGGCTTTAGAGTTGTGGGCGGTCCAAACCAATCTGTCAGTAATTCCTGGATAAATGGAAAACGTAGTTTTTCAAAAACATATTCCTATTTTTTAGCACCACAAACCCGTGGAAAAGTAACCATTGCCCAGGCTACTATTGAAATAGAAGGAGAAACCTACAAAACACTTCCTATTGAGGTGGAAGTTACTGCAGCCGTTGAAGTTCCCAAAGATGGTAACAATGCAGATTATGTAGCAAGCGAAAACGTGCATTTGGTTGCAGAGGTTTCAAACGCAAGTCCTTATTTAAATGAAGCCATTACGGTTACCTACAAACTTTATGTTTCGCACGATGTGAGTATTACCAGCCAATGGCGAGAGATTGACACACCAAAATACGCTGATTTCTGGAGCCAGAATATTGATAATCAAAACAATTTTAAAGTTTCTGAAGGCAAATACAACGGCGAAAATTATCGCTATGTAACTTTGCGTACAACCGTACTATATCCTCAAAAAACTGGTAAGTTAGAAATAGAACCACTTACGCTAGATGTTCCCATTGACATTCAGGGAAATCGACGCAATATTTTTGGCCGCAGAGTGATGGAGCGCGTTAACAAAACCATTTCTGCTGGAAACCGAACTATTGATGTAAAACCACTTCCGTTAGATGGTAAACCAGATGGATTTAACGGTGCTGTGGGCGATTTCGCTTTTGATGTTGCCACAAATAAAACAACACTAAACGCAAATGAATCTTTACAATTAGATGTAAAAGTTTCAGGAAAAGGAAACCTAAAACTGTTCACGATTCCTTCTGTAAAACTTCCAAGTACTTTAGAGGTTTATGAGCCGGAACACGGTGAGAGTGTAAAAACAACCGTTGGCGGCATGCAGGGTTTCATCAAAGATTCTTATACTGTGGTTCCGCAATTTAAAGGCACATATCCTATAAACCCAATTACTTTTTCATATTTCGACCCTAAAACTGAAACGTATAAAACAATCACTTCAAAAGAGTTTACAATTGAAGTTGAAAACGGACCCATAAATGCTACCGCAGCCAATACTAATACAAATTCTAACGATACTCAAAAACAAGTTGTACTTTCAAAAGACAATTTTAAATATATAAAGTTGGATGCAAATTTACAGCCTATTGCAAAGGAAGAATTCTTTAAATCAGTGTTATTTTGGTCGCTTATGGGAGGACCGCTTTTATTGATTCCACTTTTTATACTCGCTGGTAAAAAACGTAAAAAACGTTTAAATGATGTAGAAGGAAACAAACTGCGTCGCGCAACTAAGCTTGCCAAAAAGTTTCTTTCAGAAGCAAAACGGAACATTAAAAACCCAGTTGCATTTTATGAATCTTTGGAACGATCGCTTCACAATTATTTAAAGGCAAATTTAAATATTGAAACTTCTGAAATGGATAAAGCCTTGATTTCCAAAATGTTGCTGGAGCGCGAAGTAGAATCTGAAACGGTTGAACAATTTATCACTTTGCTGAAAAGTTGTGAATTTGCGCGCTATGCTTCTTCCTCAACGGCTTCTGTGCAACAGGATTATAACAAAGCTTCAGAAGTTATTTCAACCATCGACAAACAAATACAGTAAAAATAAAGAAGATGAAAAAGCTGCTGTACATATTAATTTTACTTGTTTCCTTCTCAGGTATCTCTCAAAATACGACTTTTTTTGAGCAAGGAAAAGAGCTTTACAAAAACGGAAAATACCAACAAGCCATCAACACTTGGCAGCAAGTTTTAGATAAAGGCGAGCATTCTGCCGAGCTATATTTTAACTTAGGAAATGCGCAGTATAAGCTCAACCAAATTGGACCAAGCGTATTTTATTATGAAAAAGCACTGCAACTTTCGCCAAACGATGTTGATATAAAAAACAATTTAGCATTTGCCGAAAATGCACGAATTGATGCAATAGAGCCCTTGCCAAAAACTGTTTTTTCAAAATGGTACACGAGTATTTCAAGTATCTTCAACTTTAATGGTTGGGCAATTTTGGCCGTTGCTTTTGCTGTTCTTTTTGTTGCATTGTTTCTTTTTTACTACTTCGCATTTTCAGAAAGAAGAAAACGGTTGTTGTTTGTGAGTTCTATGTTTGTTGGGTTATTTTTGGTGACTTCGTTAACAATGGCGTTTTTAACTTATCGCGATTATACAAAAAATCTGCCAGCCATTATTTTTGCGAGCAAAACCGAAGTAAAAACCGAACCTACAATGGGTAGTACTATAGCTTTTACGCTTCATGAAGGCACTAAAGTAAAAATTTTGGCGCAGGATGGTAATTGGTATCGCATTGCTTTAGCCGACGGAAAAGATGGCTGGATTCCTTCCACGGATTTAAAACAGCTTTAGAATTAATATTTAGTTAACAAGATATTAGCCAAATTCTGCTATTTTTGCTTTTCCTAAAAAAATCGCTTGAGATTAACCCGTATTTTATTGTTGCTCGTCTTTACAAGTTTTTTTGTAACGCCTGCTATTATTAGTCTTTCTGGAAGTAAAGCCGATGTTTCTACTTTTTTTTCAATGAACGAGGAAGAAAACTCGAACAAAATGCCTAAATCTAATTTTGTTTTTGTCATTGATAAAATCCATTCTAATTGTGAAAACCGTCTTGATTTCTGAAAAAACACAGAAATCAAGACGGTTTTCACAATTGATAATTACTCCAAAGTCTTTTTAGACATTATTTCGCCACCTCCGCGAATATCTTAATCATTCTTTAATTTTAATTTTCTTTTCAAAAACAATAATTCTATTGCATCTGCAACGTGAAATTATTGGATAATTTCATTGTCTCTGAAAAGAATTAATACAATTTCATGTCAATAGAAAGATGAAATTATTCAACAAATTCAAAACAAAAAAAATCATATCAAGACCGTTGCACGGGCTAGTCGATTTCTTGTAAATTTCGTATCTTACT
>CAZFUX010000077.1:0-10509 GCA_964522085.1 uncultured Aequorivita sp. | reverse complement strand
TTTCAAATTATTAAACCCGATTTTTCGGGTTCCTATGTGTAGTGAGTATATAAAGATTTAAAGATAATTTCAATGGTGCCTCCTTCTAGCGGTGGAATTTGTTTGGCGCAGATTTTACAGATGGTGGAACCTTTTCCCCTTTCAGAATATGGTCATAATTCTGAAAAATACATTCAAGTTTTAGCAGAAGCCGAACGCCGAGCGTATGCAGATAGAAGTTTTTATTTGGGAGATCCAGATTTTGTTGATATTCCAGTAGATCCATTACTTTCTGAAACCTATCTTTCCCAACGAATGAATAATTTTTCTTTTGAAGCTGCTACACCTTCATCTAAAATAAAACCAGGTGTTGTTGTTGGTTACGAAAGTTCCGAAACTACACATTATTCTATTGTAGATTCCTTTGGCAATGCGGTTTCCGTAACTACAACACTTAATTCAGGCTATGGGTCAAAGCTTTTTGTAAACGATTTAGGTTTCTTTTTAAATAATGAAATGGACGACTTCAGCGCAAAACCAGGCGAACCAAATGTTTACGGTTTAGTTGGCGGACAAGCAAACGCAATCGCTCCTCAAAAACGAATGTTAAGCTCTATGACGCCAACCATTGTTGAAAAAGACGGTAAACTTTGGATGGTTGTTGGTACACCAGGAGGTTCAACGATTATTACTTCGGCAGCACAAACCATTTTGAATGTATATGAATTTAATATGAATATGCAAGAAGCTGTTGATGCTTCACGTTTTCACCACCAATGGTTGCCTGATGCAATTCGTTATGAATTTGATAAATTCCCCAAAGATTTAATTGAAAACCTAAAACAAAAAGGCTACCCAGAAAATCTTGAAACCGATCCAATTATCGGTAAAGTGGACGCTATTTTAAAACTTCCAAACGGCAAACTAGAGGGCGGTGCTGATAGTCGTGGGGATGATACTGCGGTTGGGTTTTAAAAAGCCAATATCCTATTAAATTTTAATACCCACACTTCAAAATTCTGAATCGAAATAGTACCTTTGCAAGCTATGTCAAAAAATGAGGATTTTATTGAAGTTTTGGGCGCACGCGTTCATAACTTAAAGAACATTGACGTTCGTATTCCACGCGATAAATTAGTAGTAATTACAGGGCTTTCGGGCAGTGGAAAATCCTCTTTGGCGTTCGATACTATTTATGCCGAAGGGCAACGCCGTTATATTGAAACTTTTTCGGCCTATGCACGCCAGTTTTTGGGAAGTTTAGAACGCCCAGATGTTGATAAAATTGACGGTCTTTCACCGGTAATTGCCATTGAGCAAAAAACTACGAGTAAAAGTCCTCGTTCTACCGTTGGTACTATTACCGAAATTTACGATTTCCTTCGTCTTTTTTACGCACGTGCAAGCGATGCTTATAGCTATAACACAGGCCAAAAAATGGTGAGTTATAGTGATGAACAAATTAAGCAACTTATTCTTACAGATTTCGCAGGTAAAAAAGTGAGCATCCTCGCCCCCGTTATTCGTTCTAGAAAAGGTCATTACCGAGAACTTTTTGAGCAAATTGCAAAACAAGGATTCTTAAAAGTGCGTGTTGATGGTGAAGTAAGAGATATTGTGAAGGGAATGAAGGTAGATCGCTATAAAAACCACGATATTGAAACTGTTATTGACCGACTTAAAATTTCGTCAGAAGCAGATAATACAAAACGTCTTTCCGAAACCATAAATACAGCAATGTATCACGGCGAAGATGTGCTGATGGTTTTAGATAATGATACTGATGAAGCACGGTATTTCAGTCGCTCATTGATGTGCCCAAGTTCTGGAATTTCATACCCAAATCCAGAGCCAAATAACTTCTCCTTCAACTCTCCGAAAGGAATGTGCCCAAACTGTAAAGGTCTTGGGAAGCTTTATGAAGTTAATTTGAATAAACTTGTTCCTAACCCAAAACTATCCATAAAACAAGGAGCTTTGGCGCCACACGGACCGCAAAAAGGCAATTGGGTTTTTAAGCAGTTGGAATTAATTGCTCAAAATTTCAACTTTAAGTTGAGTGATTCATTTGAAAGTATTCCACAGAAAGCAAAAGATGTTATATTTTTCGGAGGAAATGAAAAATTTGATATTTCTTCCAAAGATCTAGGCATCACTAGAAGTTATAAGATAGATTTTGAAGGTGTTGCAAATTTTATTCAGAATACATTTGATGCAGCTGAAACTACCTCATTAACACGTTGGACTAAGGAATATATGGATAAAGTTCCGTGCCCCGAATGTAATGGAACCAGGCTTCGTAAGGAATCGCTTTATTTTAAAGTAAACGATAAAAACATAGCCGAACTCGCCAATATGGATATTGTAGAGTTAGCAGATTGGTTCAAGAATCTTGAAAAAAACCTTTCAGAAACACAACAAAAAATAGCTTCAGAAATTATAAAAGAAGTACGTTCGCGACTTCAGTTTTTGATAGATGTTGGGCTTACTTATTTGGCATTAGACAGAAGTTCAAAATCGCTTTCAGGTGGAGAAGCGCAACGAATTAGATTGGCAACTCAAATTGGTTCACAGTTGGTTGGTGTGCTTTATATTTTAGATGAACCGAGTATTGGCTTGCACCAGCGCGATAATGAACGTTTAATTTTTTCATTAAAGCAATTAAGAGAAATAGGTAATTCAGTAATTGTTGTTGAGCACGACAAAGACATGATAGAAAGTGCTGATTATGTAATAGATATAGGCCCTGCGGCGGGAAAATATGGTGGCGAAATAGTTTCAGAAGGAACACCAGAAGAAATTAAAAAACACGACACCTTAACAGCAGCATATTTAAACGGAAAAAAAGAAATTGAAATTCCGAAAGAACGTCGTGAAGGAAACGGTAAAACCTTAACCTTAAAAGGCGCAACAGGAAATAATTTAAAAAATGTTTCAGTCGTATTTCCATTAGGAAAAATGATTGGTGTAACAGGTGTTTCAGGTAGCGGAAAATCGACGCTGATCAACGAAACCCTCTACCCTATTCTTAATGCGTTCTTTTTCAATGGTGTTAAAAAACCGATGCCGTATAAAAAAATTGAAGGTCTTGAAAATATTGATAAAGTAATAGACATTAACCAATCACCAATTGGTAGAACGCCACGAAGTAATCCGGCTACGTATACAGGCGTTTTTTCAGAAATAAGAAACCTTTTTGCCAGAACTCCTGAAGCAATGATTCGTGGTTATAAGCCCGGTCGTTTCAGCTTTAATGTTGCAGGGGGAAGATGTGAAACCTGTAAAGGTGCGGGGTTACGAGTAATTGAAATGAATTTTCTGCCAGATGTTTATGTAGAATGTGAAACCTGTCAAGGAAAACGTTTCAACCGTGAAACACTAGAGATTCGGTATAAAGGAAAGTCTATTTATGATGTTTTAGCAATGACCATAAATGAAGCTGACGACTTCTTTGAAAACATTCCGAAAATACATCGAAAAATAAAGACTATAAAAGACGTTGGCTTAGGTTACATAACACTCGGGCAACAGTCTACAACCCTTTCGGGTGGTGAAGCACAACGTATAAAATTAGCAACTGAACTTTCAAAAAGAGATACTGGAAACACCTTCTATATTTTAGATGAACCCACAACAGGACTGCACTTTGAAGATATTCGTGTTTTAATGGTAGTATTAAATAAACTTGTAGCAAAAGGCAATACTGTACTAATTATAGAACACAATCTAGACGTAATTAAAACCGTTGATTATATAATAGATATAGGTCCTGAAGGTGGAAAAAAAGGAGGAAAGATAATGGCATTGGGCACACCAGAAGAAATTGCTGAGAACAAAAAGAGCTATACGGCGAGGTTCCTTAAAAAAGAATTACATTAGGAGCTAGATGAAAAGACAACAGATAACAGAATAAATGATAAACGAACAAACACCAAAAAACTGGAACCAAGTAAAAACAAACGACTCCTGGGCAATTTTTAAAATTATGGGAGAGTTTGTTAATGGATATGAAAAAATGAGCCGAATTGGCCCGTGTGTATCTATATATGGTTCTGCTCGTACAAAACCAGACCATAAATACTACAAACTTGCTGAAAAAATTGCTAAGAAAATTACTGAAAACGGCTATGGTGTTATAACAGGTGGGGGGGCTGGAATTATGGAGGCTGGAAATAAAGGTGCTCATTTAGCTGGCGGAACTTCTGTAGGGTTAAATATTACCCTTCCGTTTGAACAGCACGATAATCCGTATATTGACAGTGATAAAAGCCTAGATTTTGATTACTTTTTTGTTCGGAAAGTAATGTTTGTAAAATACTCACAAGGCTTTGTGGTAATGCCTGGAGGTTTTGGAACGCTCGATGAGTTTTTTGAAGCATTAACGTTAATACAAACCCATAAAGTAGATAAATTTCCAATAATTCTTGTAGGTACCGAATTTTGGGGCGGCCTGTATGACTGGATAAAAACCACATTATTAGAAGCTAACAATAATGTTTGTACTGAAGATTTGGATTTGTTTCACATAGTTGATACAGAAGATGAAGTGCTAAATATTTTAAATGAATTCTATGACGAATACAATTTAAGTCCAAACTTTTAAATTCCCCAAAATTTCTTGATAGTTCGAAACATTTTATACAGTATTCTTTTTTGTTTGGCATTTCAAGCAACGGCGCAGCATACCCTTACTATTAATGCCACGCTAAATCCCTCACAACAAACACTTTCAATAAAACAGGAGATTACTTATAAAAATACTTCACAAGACACTTTAAAAGAAATCTACTTTTTTGATTGGGCTAATAGTTTTTCATCTAAAACTACTCCATTAGGCAAACGCTTTGCTGAAAATTATGAAAGTGCATTTCATTTTGAAAAAGATGAAAACCGGGGCAAAACAACTATTGAAAAAATTTATTCGAATAAGAACATTCCATTGCAATGGGAACGTGGCGATGCTGTTGATATTCTAAAAATTATTCCTGAAACCGCTTTAAAACCAGGAGAAAGCTACACTTTCAATTTAGAATACAAAGTTAAAATTTCGGATGATAAATATACGCGCTACGGCGTTGATAAAAATAATGATTACAAATTGCGCTACTGGTACATTGCCCCTGCCTATTATGATGGCGAATGGAAATTTTATAGCAATAAAAATACTGACGATTTATATTTAACGCCCTCAGATTATTCAATCGAATTACACGTACCGCCACGGTATAGTGTCACTTCAGATTTAGATGATGATTTGTCTTGGGTTACCTTAGAAGAAAAAGTTGTTGTTCTAAAAGGAAAAAATAGAACTAATGTAGTTTTATATCTCGAAAAAAATTCAACTTTCGAAACCATTGAAACAGACAAACTATCTATTGTTACCAATCTTCAAAATAGTAAGGTAAATCCACCAGTACAAGCACTAGTCGTAGACAGAATTGCACATTTTTTAGATGCAAATCTTGGTCCCTATCCGTTTGAAAAAATGGTTATAAGCGATACAGATTACAGGACAAATCCAGTTTATGGTCTCAACCAATTACCAAGTTTTATAAGCCCTTTTCCAGATGGTTTTGAGTACGATATGGAGCAACTTAAAACCATAACGCGCCTTTATATAAACAACACGTTGGTTGTAAACCCCCGAAAAGACTATTGGTTACAGAATGCACTGCAGATTTACTTAATGATGGAATATGTAAACACCTACTACCCTAAAATGAAGATAATAGGTAACCTGAGTAATTGGTGGGTAATACGTTGGGCACACGCCGCAGACATAGAGTTTAACGATCAATACGGCATGTTATATTTAAATATGGCACGCAATAATATTCATCAATCCCTTACAACGGCAAAAGATTCTTTGTTGAAATTCAACATGAATATTGCCAACGCATATTACGGCGGTAGTGGATTATACTACCTTAAAGACTATCTAGGCGATACTATTTTGAATGAAAGTATAAAAGAATTTTATGCTGAGAATAAACTAAAATCAATCAATTCTAGTGAATTTGAAGTATTACTTTCTGAAAAAACAGAACTTCCCGTCAATTGGTTTTTTGAAGATTACGCAGACACGCGAACAACAATTGACTTCAAAATAAAAAAGGTTGAGAAAAAAGGAGACTCGTTGGTAGTTTTCATAAAAAACAACCGAAAATCTGAACTTCCTGTTAGTTTATACGGGCTTAATAAAGATGAAGTTGTTTATAAAACATGGACAAAACCTATTGATAGTATAAGCTCCATAACTATTCCGGCAGCGAATATTAAAAAATTGGCGCTTAATTACGAAGGTAAAATCCCCGAATACAATCGTAGAAATAATTATAAAGCAGTTAAAGGCCTGCTAGATAAGCCTGTGCAGTTTCGTTTGTTTCAGGATGTGGAAGATCCAAGCTATACGCAGTTTTTCTTTATGCCAATTGTAGAATATAACCTTTATGATGGCGTTTCGGCAGGACTTCGTCTTTACAATAAAACAGTACTTCCAAAAGCAATACATTATAGTTTAGAACCACAATATGGATTTCGTTCTAAAACCTTGGTAGGTAGTGCTTCCGTAAGTTACACCCAAACTATGAACGAAGGAAAACTCTATGCTATGCGTTATGGTTTTTCGGGAAATTATTACTCTTACGATCGTGGATTGTTTTATAAAAAATTTACACCATACATTTCATTTGCTTTCAGAAATAATGATTTACGAGATAACGAAAAGCAATATATTAACCTACGGAGTGTAAATGTATACAGAGACGAAGACCCACTTAATAATCTAGACCAAGAACCTAATTATAGTGTTTTTAATATGCGCTATGTATATAGTAACCCAAACCTGATTAATTATTTTAGAGGTGCTGTAGATTATGAAATTTCATCAAAATTTAGCAAAGTATCGGTAGATATTGAATATCGTAAGCTCTTTTTGAGCAACCGCCAGTTAGATTTACGCTTTTTTGCAGGTGCTTTTCTTTTTAATGATACGCGTGAAGATGAAAACTTTTTCAGCTTTGCCCTCGACCGTCCAAACGATTATCTTTTCGACTATAATTATTATGGTCGTAGTGAGGATTCGGGGCTGTTTAGCCAACAATTAGTAGTTGCCGAAGGTGGTTTTAAGTCGCAATTAGAACCAGCATACGCAAACAGTTGGATAGTAACCGCAAACGCAAGCACAAATATTTGGAAATGGATTTATGCCTATGGCGATATAGGTCTAGTTCATAATAAAGGCCGCGGTACCAATGCCGTTTTTGATAGTGGCGTACGTGTTAACTTAGTAGCAGATTATTTTGAATTATACTTCCCTATTTATTCAAGTTTAGGTTTTGAACCCAACTTACCGCATTATGACGAAAAGGTGCGGTTTATAGTAACCATAAGTCCACAAACGCTATTGGGACTTTTTACTAGACGATGGTACTAGCCTTAATGTAACTTCTTAATCATTATAGTTATTTATGGTTTCCAAAAACCACTCATGCATTGCATCAGTATAATCCAGATGCGTTACTATGCGAAGCTTTCCCTGCCCCATATTGCTTATTTTTATGTTTTTCTGAAGTAAATCGTCCATAAATTTTTCTTCGGAAATAGCTTCGGATAAGTAGAATATAACAATATTAGTTTCCGTAGGCTCCACCTTTTTTACATAGGATTGTTTGGTTAGCATTTCTGAAATTTCAAAAGCTTTTTTATGATCTTCAGCCAAACGTTCTAAATTATTATCCAATGCATAAATACCAGCAGCCGTCATAAAACCTATCTGTCGCATACCGCCACCCAATACTTTACGAACACGCATGGCTTTTTTCATAATTTCTTTTTTGCCTAGCAAAACGCTTCCCATTGGCGCGCCCATACCTTTACTAAGACAAACAGAAATAGTATCGAAAACTTTTCCGTAGGCTTTCGGATCTTCATTTTTCGCAATTAATGCATTCCAAATACGTGCTCCATCTAAGTGAAAACCTAAACCGTGTGTATCACAAACCTGGCGAATTTTTTTAATTTCAGAAAAATCATAACAGGCTCCGCCTCCTTTATTTGTAGTATTCTCCAAACAAACCAAACTCGTTAATGGACTATGGTAAAAATCTGGTGGGTTTATACTTTCGGTAACTTGCGCAGCCGTAATCATCCCACGGTTACCGTCAATTAATTTGCAGGAAACGCCACTGTTAAAAGAAACACCACCACCTTCATAATTATAAACATGTGCCCATTTATCAGCAATTAATTGTTCGCCAGGTTGCGTGTGCATTTTTATAGCAGCTTGGTTTGCCATGCTTCCAGAAGGAAAAAAAAGGGCCGTATCCATCCCAAACATTCCAGCTAATTTTTGCTCCAGTTTATTGGTAGTTTGGTCTTCTTTATACACATCATCGCCCACTTCTGCATGCATAATGGCTTGCATCATTTCTGCAGTAGGTTTAGTTACTGTATCACTTCGTAAATCTATAATCATACCTTAGTTTTCTCTAAAAAATTTTCCGTTCATTTCAAAATAGCCTATCATTTCAGAAATATCTTCATCTAGTTTGAAAAGTGCGAGCGATTTGTTATCTGAATTTTTTGTAAAATCTTCTTCTTTAAACGTTTTTTCAAAAACAAGACCTTCAAGAAAAAACTTATACTCTTTGAAACACGATTGTGCTAAAGTATTTGTCGCATTAACTTCCTTTTCATCGGGCATATATGGTTTTATTTTTTCTGCTTTCAAACCTTTTTTATCTTTTAATGCTTTTGTAATATTTTTACTAATAACAATAGTATAGGGTTTAAAACTACCACAATTATCAAATTTTTGAACGTTCAATTTATCTTCACCTTCTTTCCAAAAAACATATACTGAATAATATGTAGAAGTTGAAGTACAATACTCACCTCCAGGCATAATAAAACTCTGAATATTACCTTCGCAATACTCTTTTCTGAAAAAATATTCAGGATATTCTTGCATTTCAAGTTCTGCGATTTTTTGAGCGACTAGTGCTTTTACAAAGGTTTCATCATTTTGTGCGAAACCTATTGTTGTTAGTATTAATATGAAAAAGAAAAGCATGTTTTTCATCT
Organism: uncultured Aequorivita sp.; assembly: GCA_964522085.1. Classification (GTDB taxonomy): domain Bacteria; phylum Bacteroidota; class Bacteroidia; order Flavobacteriales; family Flavobacteriaceae; genus Aequorivita. The sequence continues at coordinate 1,446 of CAZFUX010000077.1, read as the reverse complement.
GAAAAAATTTTAAATTGAATTTATTACTTAAAAAATGATTGTTTTTTTGAAACCCTAAAATTAGCCGAAAAATATGTTTAACTCACGAAGTTAATGGTATTTTTACCGAAGTTAATAATTTGAAAAATTAGTTTTCAAAAATACACAATTGAACTTCCATTAAAAAGATACCCGCATTAACGGGCATGACTATGACCACAACAGACCAAATAAAAGACCTTAAGGCACGGTTAGATGCCTTGAGGCGCTATCTTTGACATTGCTGGCAAAAGCATAGAGATTACAAACGACGAAGAAAAAACCTTCGACCCCAATTTTTGGAATAATCCACGTGAAGCTGAAGCTTTTATGAAGGTACTACGAACAAAAAAGAAATGGGTTACCGATTACGAAACCGCTACAAACCTTACCGAAGAAGCCGAAATACTTTTAGAGTTTTATAAAGATGGCGAAGGCAAACCAGAAAATGTAGATGCCGCTTATACAAAAGCTGAAAAAGCCATTGAAGTACTAGAATTCCGCAATATGCTGGGCGAAGAAGGCGACGATATGAGTGCCGTACTCCAAATTACAGCAGGGGCAGGTGGAACCGAAAGTTGCGATTGGGCGCAAATGCTAATGCGTATGTACCTAATGTGGGCGCAAAAAAATGACTATAAAGTAAAAGAATTAAACTTTCAAGCAGGCGATGTTGCTGGTGTAAAAACCGTAACGTTAGAAATTGAAGGTGAATTTGCTTTTGGTTGGTTAAAAAGTGAAAACGGAGTACATCGTTTGGTACGTATTTCTCCTTTTGATAGTAATGCGAAGCGACACACTAGTTTTGCTAGTGTATACGTATATCCGTTGGTGGATGATACCATTGAGATTGAAATAAACCCAGCCGATATTTCTTGGGATTTTGCCCGAAGTAGCGGTGCTGGCGGACAAAACGTAAACAAAGTAGAAACCAAAGCAATCCTTACTCACCACCCTACCGGAATCATAATCCACAACAGCGAAACCCGAAGCCAATTAGACAATCGTGAAAAAGCTATGCAAATGCTTAAATCGCAGCTTTATGAAATTGAACTACGTAAACAACTAGCACAACGCGCCGAAATTGAAGACAGCAAAATGGCGATTGAATGGGGTTCGCAGATTAGAAATTACGTTTTACATCCTTACAAATTGGTTAAAGATGTTCGCACCGCCCACGAAACAGGCAACACAGACGCAATGCTAGACGGCGAAATTAATGAGTTTTTAAAGGCGTATTTAATGATGACTGGTCAGAAGGAGAAGAGTGATGAGTTATAGTTTTTTATTATTTTAGATGTTTATACTCACTCCATTTAGGTTTTCGGGAATCCAAGATTTCACTACCTAAATTAACCGATTAATAATCAATCATTTAGCATTATTTTTCTTGATGTTGTCAATACTATTTTGTATATTTATAGTACT
>CAZFUX010000076.1:0-10515 GCA_964522085.1 uncultured Aequorivita sp. | reverse complement strand
AATGTAGTGTTATGAAATCTAAAAGAACACTCCGAACTTATTAGGGGCTAAACTACCAGGTACATATTTGTTTCAGTTTACTGGAGAAAATAATGTAATTGTGAAAAAAGTGATTTTACAATAATCTGTACTTAAGCTTAAGTACAGACCGATACATAAATGTATCGGTCTTTTTATTTGTAGTTTTCTATTATTTAAAAGTATTGAAAAATACCTTAGATTATTCCGTATCATGACGTTGCTGAAGTATTTCAGCTACATCATTTAGAGTAAATCCCTTTGCCTGAAGTAAAATCATATAATGAAAAAGCAAATCGGCACTTTCATTTAGAAAAAGATCATCATTGTTGTCTTTTGCTTCAATAATTACTTCCACAGCCTCCTCGCCTACTTTCTGTGCAATTTTATTAATTCCTTCTCGGAAAAGTGAAGCTACATAACTATCTTCATTTTCGAAATGCTCTTTTCTATTTTTAATAATATTTTCAATTTCTGAAAGAAAACCATAGTCTGAAACATTTTCTTCGTTCCAGCAAGTATCCGTTCCTTTGTGACAAACGGGACCTACCGGATTCACCTCTATTAAAAGGGCATCGCTATCACAATCTACCGCTATTGAAATAAGATTTAGAAAATCGCCACTTTTTTCCCCTTTTGTCCAAAGCCTTTGCTTACTTCTACTGAAAAACGTAATTTTTTTTAACTCATTGGTTTTCAGAAAAGCTTCTTCATTCATATAACCAAGCATTAAAACTTTACTTGTTAAAGAATCTTGAATAATCGCAGGAACCAATCCGTCTTCGTATTTTTTAAAATCTATATTCATAATATTAAATTCTAACAGGAATTCCCTGTGTTTGTAATTCATTTTTTAAATCTGAAATTGTAATTTCCTTAAAGTGAAAAACACTTGCAGCCAAGGCCGCATCAGATTTTCCATCTAAAAATGTATCTGTAAAATGCTGAATAGTTCCTGCGCCACCCGAAGCGATAATCGGAATATTTAAATTAGCTGAAAGTTTTGCCAAACCTTCATTTGCAAAACCATTTTTTGTACCATCGTGGTCCATCGAGGTAAAAAGAATTTCGCCCGCACCTCGTTTTTCCACTTCTTTTGCCCAATCAAACAAATCCAGCTTTGTAGGTACTTTCCCTCCTACCAAATGTACTTTCCAGTTACCTTCAATAAGTTTTGCATCTATGGCTACAACGATGCACTGTGAACCAAATTTTGAAGCGAGTTCATTAATTAACTGCGGATTTTTTACTGCTGAAGAATTCACCGAAACCTTATCGGTACCGTTATTCAAGAGAATTTCAACGTCTTCCACAGAAGAAATACCACCGCCAACGGTAAAAGGTATATTAATGGTTCCAGCAACTTTTAAAACCAAATGAGCCAATGTTTTTCTACGTTCTTCGGTTGCGGAAATATCTAGAAAAACCAATTCGTCAGCCCCATTTTCAGAATAGAATTTTGCAAGTTCTACGGGGTCGCCAGCATCTCGTAAATCTAGGAAATTGATTCCTTTTACGGTTCTACCGTTTTTTATATCTAAACAGGGAATTATTCTTTTACAAAGCATTTATGATGTGTTTTTCGAGTTGTTTTAAACTTATTCTGTTTTCGTAAATGGCTTTGCCAATTATTGTTGCTTCGCAACCTATTTCTGCAAGTTTTGGAAGTTCTTCAAATGTTGAGATTCCACCGGAGGCAATTAATTTAATTTCGTTTTTAGTAGGTCTCGTCCCGATAGCTATCGGGAGCGCTTTAACTGACTGACATTCAATTATAATTTTTCTATATAAATCAAACGACGGTCCTTGCAACATTCCGTCTTTACTGATGTCTGTACATATTACATAGTTAATTCCTTCTTCAAGGTATTTCTGTATAAAAGGAATTAAGGCTTCATCTGAATCTTCCAACCAACCACTAATTGCTACTTTTTCATCCATTGCATCTGCGCCCAAAATGATTTTTTCACTTCCGAATTTTTTAAGCCAACTTTTAAAAATTTCAGGGCTTTTCACGGCTATACTACCACCAGTTATTTGATTGGCGCCACATTCAAAAGCGATCTTTAAATCTTCATCAGTTTTTAAACCACCACCAAAGTCAATTTTAAGTTTTGTGTTTAAAGCGATTTCTTCCAAAACCTTATGGTTTACAATGTGTTTACTTTTGGCGCCATCCAAATCTACTAAATGCAAATATTGAATTCCGTGGGCTTCAAACTGTTTGGCTATTTCTAATGGGTTTTCGTTGTAGACTTTTTTTGTACTGTAATCTCCTTTTGAAAGGCGAACGCATTTTCCGTCGATGATGTCTATTGCTGGTATTATTCGCATTTTATAGTTCTAAAAAGTTCTTTAATATTTGTTCTCCCGCTGTGCTGCTTTTCTCAGGATGAAACTGTACACCATAGAAATTATCTTTCTGTAAAGCCGATGAATACTGAATTCCGTATTCGCTGGTTGCAATGGTTTCTTCGCATAAAGACGCATAAAAGCTATGAACTAAATACATAAATTCATCTTCTGAAATGTTTTTGAATAATTCTGATTTTAGACTCTGAATTTGATTCCAGCCTATTTGTGGGACTTTTACTGTATTTGAAAATTTTAAAACAGCTACGTCAAAAATCCCCAGACCTTTGGTATTACCTTCTTCCGAAGAATTGCAGAGCAGCTGCATTCCCAAACAGATTCCTAACACAGGCTGTTTTAATGTTGGAATTACTGTGTCCAAACCAGATGCTCTTAATTTTTTCATTGCGCTACTCGCCTCACCCACACCAGGAAAAATCACTTTATCTGCATTTCGGATTTCAGTTTCATTATCGGTCAGAATAGCCTCCACTCCTAGTCTCTTCAAAGCAAATTTGATACTTTGAATATTACCCGCTCCGTAATTAATAATTACTATTTTCATTACAGTAGCCCTTTCGTTGATGGTAAAATCATCTTTTCGGCATCGCGTTTTATGGCCATTTTTAAAGCCTTTGCAAAGGCTTTAAAGATTGCTTCAATCTTGTGGTGCTCGTTGGTTCCTTCTGCTTTAATGTTGAGGTTTGCTTTTGCACCATCGGTAAAACTTTTGAAGAAATGGTAAAACATTTCCGTTGGCATTTGGCCAATCATTTCGCGCTTGAAATCTGCATCCCAAACAAGCCAATTTCTACCGCCGAAGTCAATAGCCACCTGTGCTAAGCAATCGTCCATCGGCAAACAAAAACCATAGCGTTCCATTCCCAACTTATCACCCAAAGCCCTATTAAAAACTTCTCCGAGCGCAATAGCGGTGTCTTCAATGGTATGGTGCTCATCTACTTCCAAATCGCCTTTTACGGTAATTTCCAAGTCCATTTGACCGTGTCTGGCTAATTGATCCAACATATGGTCGAAAAATGCAATGCCAGTGTTTATAATGCTTCTACCAGTTCCATCTAAGTTTAGTTTTATTAAAATATCAGTCTCATTTGTTTTCCGTTGAATTTCAGAAACTCGTTTATTAAGCTTTAAGAATTCATAGATTTTTTGCCAATCATTAGTTTCCAAACTTATGTATTGTAGAAGTTCTTCAGCTTTCAATGAAATTTCACCTGTTCCCAAATTGGTATTATCATTTATGAAAATTCCTTCGGAACCAAGGTTTTTAGCAAGTTCCATATCGGTAAGCCTATCGCCAATCACGAATGAATTTTGAAGATCATATTCCTCTGAAAAATATTTTTTTAGCAAACCAGTTCCTGGCTTACGTGTATCTGCATTTTCGTGCGGAAAAGTACGGTCTAATAATACTTCACTAAATGTAACACCTTCATTTTCAAAAGATTTAATAATGAAATTATGAACTGGCCAAAAGGTGTTCTCTGGGAAAACATCTGTTCCCAATCCATCTTGATTGGTTATCATAACCAATTCAAAATCAAGTTCTTTTGCTATTTTCCCGAGGTAAGTAAACACTTTTGGATAAAAAATCATTTTATCAAAAGCATCAATTTGTTCATCCACGGTTTCCTTTATAATTGTGCCGTCACGGTCTATAAACAATACGCGTTTCTTCATTATTTCAATATTTTTAGGGTGTTGATTAGTTTTTCGTTTTCAGTTTGTGTACCTATTGTAAGTCGCAATGTGTTTTCGCAAAGGGGTTGTGAACTTCTGTTTCGTACAACGATTCCATTTTCTAATAGTTGATTGTATCGTTTTTCAGCATTATCTACTTTTATAAGGATGAAATTTGCATCAGATTTATAAACCTTTTCAATAAACTTCAGTTTAAGTAAAGCTTTAAGTAAGTATTTCTTTTCTTCTTTTAATGAAGAAATATCACTTTTTATTTTTGAAATATTCTGGAGTTGCTCAATTGCGTATTGTTGCGTTAACTTATTAACATTGTACGGAGGTTTTATTTTGTTTAAAACTGAAATTATTTCCGCTGAAGCATAACAAATTCCCAATCGAATTCCCGCTAAACCATACGCTTTTGAAAGGGTTTGGGTAACAATTAAATTTGGAAAATTATTCAATTTTGAAACCCAACTTTCCTTGTTTGCAAAATCGATATAGGCTTCATCAATAACCACCAAACCACTATGATTTTTAAGCAGCCATTCTATTTTTTGGGATACTATTAAATTACCCGTTGGATTGTTGGGAGAGCATATAAATAAAAGCTTTGTGTACGTATCGGCAGTTCTTGAAATCTCGTCTACATCGGGTTGAAAATCACTCTCTAGTAGCACTTCTCTATTTTCAATATTGTTCAAATTAGCCAAAACGCTGTACATTCCATAAGTAGGCGGCAAAGTGATCACGTTGTCTCTTGCAGGTTCGCAGAATACCCTGAAAATAAGGTCTAACACTTCATCGCTTCCGTTTCCTAAGAGAATTTGATTGGCTGGAATGTTTTTCTTCTCTGAAAGTAATGTTTTCAGCTTTGATTGTTGCGGATCTGGATAGCGGTTTACAGTAGTCTCAAAAGGATTCTCGTTTGCATCGAGGAAAATCATTTCGGTATCAAAATGCTTAAATTCGTCACGAGCAGAGCTGTAAGGCTTCATTTTGAGCACGTTTGGACGAATAAAATTATTTATATTGAAATTGTCTTTATTCATCATTTTACTTTTTTAAACTAATCAACCTTAAAGTCACAGCGTTTTTATGTGCCTGTAAACCTTCGGCTTCTGCCATTGTTTCAATTGCTTTGCCTATATTTTTGATTCCTTTTTCTGAAATTTTTTGAAAGGTCATGCTTTTCAAAAAACTGTCCAGATTTACACCGCTGTATTGCTTTGCATAACCATTAGTTGGTAAGGTATGATTGGTGCCAGAAGCATAATCGCCAGTACTTTCGGGTGTGAAATTGCCTATAAATACCGAACCTGCATTTTGAATATTTTCAATAAAAAAACTTTCATCCTTTGAAACTACAATGAAATGTTCAGAACCGTATTCATTAATAAGATTGATTGCTTCGGTAATATTTTCAACCAAAATTAATTTTGAACTTTCAATAGCTTTCTCAGCGATTGATTTTCTAGGTAACAAATTCAGCTGTTTTTCAACCTCTTTTTCAACAAGACCCATCATTTCCGAAGAAGTTGTAACTAAGATTACCTGACTATCTGCGCCATGTTCCGCTTGCGACAGTAAGTCTGAGGCTACAAAAGCTGCATTTGCAGTTTCATCAGCAAAAACAAGTAATTCCGAAGGTCCCGCTGGCATATCGATCGCCACTCCATGCTTGGTTGCTATTTGTTTTGCAACAGTTACAAACTGGTTTCCAGGACCAAATATTTTGTAAACAGCAGAAACAGTTTCTGTTCCAAAAGTCATAGCCGCAATGGCTTGAATGCCTCCAATTTTAAAGATTTTAGTAACTCCGCAAAGTTTTGCAGTATATAAAATAGCGGGATTAATATTGCCGTTTTTATCGGGTGGCGTACAAATTATTATTTCTTTGCAACCCGCCAATATTGCAGGAATTGCAAGCATTAAAACCGTCGAAAACAAAGGAGCGGAGCCGCCCGGAATATAAAGTCCCACTTTTTGAATGGGGCGTTTTTCTTGCCAACAAAGAACTCCCTCCGTAGTTTCAACAGTTATTCGTTCCGTTTTTTGAGCGTTATGAAATTTTTCAATGTTCGCTTTTGCTAAATTGATAGCTTTTTTTAACTCTTGTGAAATTTCCATTTCTGCATTTGAAATTTCTTCATCAGAAACTAGAATGTTTTCAATCGAAATTCCATCGAAAAGCTCGGTGTACTTTTGAACTGCTGGATCTCCTTTGGCTTTAATTTCTAAAAATATTTCGTTTATAGTAGCTTCTATATCAGTGATAGCTTGCGTTGGCCGTTTTAATATTTCTGACCAAGTTTCTGGTTTGGGATTGTATATTTTATTCATTTTTTTTTTAAATTCAAAATTTAATATTGAAGGTTTATTGTTCAAAACTCAACTCTCAAAAAATTATTTTTTCAATAGGGCATACCAAAATTCCTTCAGCGCCTGCTGTTTTCAATTCATCTATTACTTCCCAAAAAGTATCTCTATTTACAACGGAATGGATGCTACTCCAACCCTTTTCTGCCAAAGGAAGCAAAGTGGGACTTTTCATTCCTGGAAGGATTTTTATAATGTCGTCAATTCTATCGTTGGGCGCATTTAGAAGCACGTAATGAGAATCGCGCCCTTGTAGAACTGACTGAATTCTGAAAAGAATTTTATTTAAATTTGTATTTGCGTTTTCCGAAATATTTGGCGAAACGGCCAATACAGCTTCACTTTTAAGAATAATTTCAACTTCCTTTAAATTGTTTTTAAAAAGGGTGCTACCGCTACTCACGATATCGCAAATAGCATCTGCAAGCCCTATGTTTGGGGCAATCTCTACACTTCCATTAATGATGTGGAGCTCTGCTTCTATTCCGTTTTCATCTAAATAATTTTGAGTTGTTTTGGGATAACTTGTGGCGATGCGTTTTCCGTTTAGGTCTTTGATGGAATTATATTTCACAAACTTCGAAACCGCCAAAGAAACACGACATTTAGAAAACCCCAAACGCCCAATTATATTGATTTCTTCTCCCTTTTCAACTAAAAGATTTTCACCTATAATTGCGCAATCTATTACGCCGTCTTTCAGATATTGAGGAATATCGCCATTGCGTAAATAATATATTTCCAAAGGAAAATTAGTGGCTGAAACTTTTAATTGGTCACGACCATTGTCTATATAAATACCACAATCCTTCAGTAGAGTAAGCGATTCGTCGTGGAGCCGACCTGATTTTTGTATAGCTATTTTTAGTTTTTGCATTTTTAAAATTTTAATTTTAGTTGAGTTTAGGGAATAAAAAAACCCGTTTGATTACTCAAACGGGTTTTTGGAATATTGTGGAATTTATACAACAGCCATATTACCTCGCAGGAGCGTGGAGGATAATATGATGATGTAAAAATGAGTTGTTCATAATTATGAGGACAAATCTAAACAAAAAAATTGTTCAAAAACTGTGAATATAAAATTTTAACGATTTATTAATTTTCAATTCAATTTCTTACATTCACAAACGCAAACCTAAACTGCCGAAAAACCTATTCTTCTTATGCATTTAGCCACTCTTGATTGGATAATTATTATTTCGTTCTTTATTGTTTTTATTATGATTGGTTTGTTAGTGGCGAAAAAAGCCGGAAAAGATTCCAAATCTTTTTTCCTTTCAGACAGAAATATGCCGTGGTGGTTATTGGGTGTAAGTATGGTAGCAACTACGTTTGCGGCCGATACACCTAACTTTGTGGCAGGAGTTATTCGTGAAGATGGCGTATTTGGAAACTGGATTTGGTGGAGTTTTTTACTAACAGGAATGTTAACTGTATTTTTCTACGCTAAATTGTGGAGAAGAAGTGGAATTACAACAGATTTAGAATTTTACGAATTAAGATATAGCGGTAAAAGCGCGGCTTTTTTAAGAGGGTTTCGAGCAATATATCTAGGCGTTTTCTTTAATATTATTATTATGGCGAATGTATGCTTGGCCGCTATTAAAATTGGGCACGTAATGTTCGGCATTTCTTCTTATGAAGTATTGTTGATTGCCTCACCTGTAGTTGTTATTTATTCAGCTTTTGGTGGATTGAAAGGGGTTTTGTTGACGGATTTCGTTCAGTTTATTATTGCAATGATAGGAAGCATTTGGGCAACCATTTATATTGTAAATATGCCAGAAATTGGCGGAATTGAAAAATTGCTCTCCACGCCTGCCGTGGCTGCAAAAACAGCTATGCTTCCGGATTTTTCAAAACCTGAATTATTGATTCCTTTACTTATTATTCCGCTAGCAGTACAGTGGTGGAGCGTTTGGTATCCTGGTGCAGAGCCTGGTGGTGGCGGTTATATTGCACAGCGAATGTTGGCAGCAAAAGATGAAAAACATGCTACGTATGCAACCCTATTTTTTAACTTCGCACATTATGCAATTCGTCCTTGGCCGTGGATTATAATTGGATTGGCTTCAATCATTATTTTTCCAAATATTGAAAATTTGCAAGCTGCATTTCCAGATTTAAATCCTGCATTTGTAAAAAACGATTTGTCCTACCCCGCAATGCTTACCTTTTTACCTGCAGGTTTATTAGGAATTGTAATTACATCGTTAATCGCAGCTTTTATGAGCACCATTTCAACCCACTTAAACTGGGGAAGTTCTTATGTGGTGAATGATTTTTACGTGCGTTTTCTTCGGAAAGAAGCTACTGGCAAGGAACAAGTTGCTGTTGGAAGAATTTCTACAGTTGTAATGATGATTTTTGCAGGTTTGTTAGCACTTGTTTTAGAAGAAGCGCGCGATGGTTTCAACTTGCTACTTTCTATCGGTGCCGGAACTGGTTTACTCTTTATTTTACGCTGGTTTTGGAGCAGAATAAACCCATATAGCGAAATTGCGGCGATGCTAATTTCGTTTATAATTGCAGCTTTCTTTTTTATTAACGGAAAAATGGAAACCCCAATGGTTGAAATTGCTGGCCATTGGCAACTAATTATTGGTGTTGTAGTAACTACTATTGGATGGGTTGCTGTTACACTTTTAACGAAACCATCAAAAGAAGAAACCCTAAATAGTTTCAATAGCTTAATATTTGGAAACGAATCTAAATTTAAAGGTTTTGGAATGAAGATTCTTGGGTTTTTTGCTGGTGTTGTTGGCGTTTATTGTACGCTTTTTGCTATCGGGAATTTTATTTATAGCAATAACATTTTAGCTTTTAGTTTATCTGCTGTGGCTGTGGTTTGTGGGTTGGTGATTATTAGGTCTTTTCAGAAAACTGATTAGAAATGTTAAAAATTAACTCACGGAATAAGCAGGCAGATAGAACTCGAACGTACTACCTTCATTTGGATTGCTTGTTATGGTTATATTTGTGCCGTGCAACTCCATTATTTTTTTAACGATGGCCAAGCCAAGGCGAATGCCTTTTTTCTTTTGTGAAGATTCATTCTATCTAAAACGTTCAAAAATAAATTTCTGGTCTTCTTTTGCTACGCCTGGTCCTGAATCTTTAATTTTTACAGTTACATTTTTAGGATCGTGTGCTACTATCATTTCAATAGAACCATTTTCTGGAGTAAATTTTACTGCGTTATCCATTAAATTTTGAACGGCACTTTCTACCAGCTCAATATCAGCGAAAACTAATGGGGTTTCGCCAATCACATTCACCCTTAGCTGAATGTTCTTTTCTGTTGCTAAACCTTGATAGTTAGAGTAAATATCATAGATAAGGTCTGTAATTGGGAAAGGTTCTTTTTTAGGTTTTGTTTGTTTGGCTTCTAATTTTGAATATTCAAATAATTGTGAAACCAGTTTGGTGAGTTGCTTAATGTTTCTTTCAATAATAGCTACATATTCAACTTGTTCAATTTCACTTAAACTATTTTTTTTGATTTGTAATGTTTCAATATAACCTTGCATAACCGCTAAAGGTGTTCTTAAATCGTGGGATACGTTAGCAATCAACTCCCTTCTTAACACATCAACTGATTTTATTTCTTCCATATTTCTAGAAATAGTATCAGCCATTTCATTAAAAGTAACCGCCAAGGTAGCAAGATCAGATTTTTCGGCATTTGGGATTCTACTTTCAGTATCTCCGTCTCGAAAACGTTTTACTTGGTGGATAACAGTTCTTAAATTCTTTGTAAGAAACCAGACACTTAAAATACCCAAAAGTATTGCGAATAGCATAGTAAACAATGTAGCGCCCGCACCAATTTTTTGAAAATAGCTAGAGGACAGCGAGTTGTAAACATTTTGATAGGCTTCACCCGCAAGTATTATATACTCACTCCATTTAGGTTTTCGGGAATCCAAGATTTCACTACCTAAATTAACCGATTAATAATCAATTATTTAGCATTATTTTTCTTGGTGTTGTCAATACTATTTTGCATATTTATAGTACTAATATTCAGATTAATGACTATAAAATTATCCATAAGAGAGA
>CAZFUX010000075.1:0-10535 GCA_964522085.1 uncultured Aequorivita sp. | reverse complement strand
TTAATTAATAAATTTAATCCTTTAATAATCGGTATCGGTTATTTAGGATTAGACAAAAGTTGAAATTTCTATTTCAACTCATTCTTACGTTTTTCTTCACGCTTCATTTTCCAGCTTTCGTACAGTGAGCCACCAATCCAGTATGGAAGGATACTTACCAAGAAAATCATTAACCAAAATCCCATAGTAAGAATTGCTAAAAATGCAAGAAAACCTAAATATTGCTCAAATGTAAACATGATGCGTTTTTTTTAAATTGATGGTTCAAAGATAAAAGGTTTTTTTGAAAAACAACAACTAAAACAATCGATTTATTCACAACAAATAAACCGTCGTGCGGGTTGAACAACTTTTGGCTTTTCGTTACCTTTGTTGAATCAATTCAATTAATTCATAATAAACACTTTCACAATGCAATATAGAATAGAAAAAGACACCATGGGCGAGGTAAAAGTACCTGCCGATAAACTGTGGGGCGCACAAACAGAGCGTTCTTTTGAAAACTTTAAAATAGGTCCAAAAGCTTCCATGCCGTTAGAAATAATCTACGGGTTTGCATATCTTAAAAAAGCCGCAGCCTATACAAATTGTGAGCTAGGTGTTTTAGCTGAAGAAAAAAGAGACTTGATTGCAAAAGTGTGTAATGAAATTTTAGAAGGAAAACACGACGATCAATTTCCGTTGGTAATTTGGCAAACTGGAAGCGGAACCCAAAGTAATATGAACGTAAACGAAGTGGTTGCAAACCGTGCGCACCAACTTGCTGGAAAAACAATTGGCGAAGGCGATAAAACGCTTCAACCGAATGACGATGTTAACAAATCACAATCATCAAACGATACATTTCCAACGGGAATGCACATTGCAGCTTATAAAAAATTGATTGAAACCACACTTCCTGGCGTTGAGCAACTTCAAAAAACGCTTTCACAAAAAGCTGAAGACTTTAAAAGTGTTGTAAAAATTGGTCGTACCCATTTTATGGATGCCACTCCCCTAACCTTGGGTCAGGAATTTGGTGGTTACGCTGCACAACTTGAACACGGTATTAAAGCTTTGAAAAACACACTTCCACATTTAGCAGAGCTCGCTTTGGGCGGAACTGCAGTAGGAACAGGTCTAAACACTCCAAAAGGCTACGATGTAAAAGTTGCAGAATACATTGCAAAATTTACTGATTTGCCATTCATAACCGCAAAAAACAAGTTTGAAGCCCTTGCGGCACACGATGCTTTTGTAGAAAGCCACGGTGCTTTAAAACAATTAGCCGTTTCATTAAACAAAATTGCTAACGATGTACGAATGCTCGCCAGTGGGCCACGAAGTGGAATAGGTGAAATAAGCATTCCCGCAAACGAACCTGGTTCATCCATAATGCCCGGAAAAGTAAACCCAACCCAATGCGAAGCCCTAACAATGGTTTGCGCACAAGTAATCGGAAACGATATGGCGATAGCCGTTGGCGGAATGCAAGGTCAGTTTGAGTTAAATGTTTTTAAACCTGTAATGGCTGCAAACTTCCTTCAGTCTGCACAATTGCTAGGCGATGCTTGTATTTCTTTTGATATTCACTGCGCGCAAGGTATTGAACCAAATTACGAAGTAATTAAAAAGCAATTGAACAATAGTTTAATGTTAGTTACAGCATTGAATACAAAAATAGGTTACTACAAAGCTGCTGAAATTGCAAACACAGCCCACAAAAACGGAACTACTTTAAAAGAAGAGGCGGTAAATCTAGGATATACTACTGCAGAAGAGTTTGATGAATGGGTGAAACCAGAAGATATGATCTAGTAGACGGTAGTCTTTAGTTGGTAGACGGTAGATTTTTGCCACGAATTCACGAATGATTATGTAAAAATATTCGTGAATTCATGGCTTTTTTATGCTTTGAACTTCTTCTTCCCATAAAACTTCTTATACCTAAAGTACGATACAATACTTAAAACAACCGCAAATAAGAGTATGTACCATACAAAATTTGGTGCGGCAGGTGTATCACCGCTTGCGTAGCTATGTAGCCCGCTTAGGTAGAAGTTCACTCCAAAATACGTCATCATAATTGAAGCGTAGGCAAACATCGCCAAAACGTTGAATGTCCAGCGTCCACGTAGTCCTGGCACCAATCTGGCATGGATTACAAAAGCGTAAATCATAATACTGATAAGTGCCCAAGTTTCTTTAGGATCCCAACCCCAATAACGACCCCAACTTTCGTTGGCCCATTGGCCTCCCAAAAAGTTTCCGATGGTAAGTAAAACCAAACCAACTGTAAGGGCCATTTCTGTAACAACTGTTAGTTCACTTATATTAATTTCCATCTTCTTATAATTCTCTTTTGTAGTAAAAATCATAAGAAACAATGAAACCATCGCTAAAATTAAACCTAAGGTAAACGGACCGTAGCTCATTACAATTACCGCTACGTGTATCATTAACCAATAACTATCCAAAACGGCCTGTAAAGTTGCGATAGATGGATCTAACCAGTTTTCATGTGCAACCCATAAAATAATTGCTCCTGCAAAAGCTGTAGCTGCAGTCGTTAAATCGCTTCGTCTTCCAAAAGCCAATCCAAAGAAAATGGTTGCCCAACCAACATAAACCACAGATTCATAAGCATCACTCCACGGAGCGTGACCACTCACATACCAACGAAGTGCAAGACCTAAGGTCATTGCTGCGAATAAAATCCACATTATTATTTTGGATGTATTTATAAGCCTGCGAAGTATTTTTCGGTCTTTAAAAAGTTGTGCAATAATGAAAGTCATCATCAAAATTCCGAATACGGCGAAATATTTATAAAGCCTGTTGAAAATATCTGCTTGATTGTAAATTGTTTCCGCATGAAGCTTGTTTTCTGAAGGCATTACTTCAGCTCCATATTTCTTTTGAAAGTTGGTTATACTTTCTAACAAATCATCAGATTGTTTGTAATCGCCGCTTTCACGGGATTTTTTTAAACTATCGAAATATAAAGGAAGAATGTTTTTAGCGTAAAGCGAATCCATCCCTTTTAAATTGGCTTCATTCAATTCAGGATATGAAACCCATTTATTGCCTTCATCTTCTGGAATTGGGAATATTTTCAAGATACTTCCACTTAAAGCTGAATTCAAAAGTGAAAAGTTTTCGTGTGCTCTTATAAAATCCTTTTGAAATTGACTGGGGGTATTGGTTCGCGTGGCTGCTTCCAAATAAGGCTCTAACTTGTAGTTTCCTTTTTCATCAAAAAGATCTAAAAGCGCTAGATCTTTTTCGCCTTCTGCAACACCAGCTACATGGCGAATGCTGTCATTACCACGTTTTAAAGCTATTAACGGCACTTCAACCCAAAGTCTTGGAAATTCAGTCATCGAAATAAAAACCTGATTGGCATCCAAGCCTTCGTAGCTATCGGTACGGCTTATTTTGCGTAATAATTCACTTGCAAAAGTGTTTATAGGCTTCATTCGTCCATTATCCTGAATTATCAAGTGACCAAATTTTGCCGCGTGTTCTTTACTAACCGCATTTGTAGTTATAAGTGAATCAATTTGTTTTTTTGGAACAACAGTGTGTGCTGAAGGTTGTTGTGCAAAACCACTAAAAGAAATAAGAAAAACCAAAATGGAAATCATATTTTTCTTCTTCTTAATTTTACTCAACATTTCTTCCAATTTACCAAAACGGCTGCCTTTAAAAAATAGAATCCCCATTAAACCTATATAAAGGAAAAAATAACCAATATAAGTTATCCAAGTACCCCACCAATCGTGGTTTACTGAAAGAATCGTTCCTCCTTCATCGGGATCAAAACCAGACTGGAAAAAGCGGTAACCGTTATGGTCTAATACGTTATTCATAAAAATATCAGCATCAAAATGCGATTTGTCCGCTTCAATAACCGTCACTTTACTTTTAAAGGAAGAATAGCCTTTTTCAGTACCAGGATATTTTGTGGCAATAAAATCGTTTAGGGTAATACTGAATGGAAGTTCCATACTTTCAGAACCGTAACTTGTATAAACTTTTAAGCCAGCGATATCTGTTTCTTTTGGGTCTGGCGCACTTCCTCTTCCACCAAGTAGCGAAATGGTTTTTGTTTCGTTGTTTGAAGAAATTTCAAGAACAAGCGCATCTTGGTTACTTGGCATATCTGCTGGGGCTTTTACAATGCCATAGGTGCCTTTAACAACAGGATCAGGAATTACAAAAGAAGTACCTGTCATTCTGTACAAGGAACGCATATTAAATGGTTGCAAGCTATCTGCAAAAACTTCGCCCTCCATTTGGTCTGCCATTCGCATAAAGTTTCCTTCAAACGGACTGGAAATAGTGTGATTTCCATCTTCGGAATATGTTATGTTTATTGCACCTTGCGTAGGTTTATTAATAGCAAAAAGTATGTTGTGAATGTCTGTTACTTCGCCCAGTTTTACCCAATGATCGTGGCGTTCGCCATCTCCAGATTCTACTATTTTAATATATTCTTCACCGTCATCACTCAACACTAAATCTTCGGTAGCTCCTTTTATAAAGTTTTTATATTTAATAGTTACAGCTTGCCCATTATAGTCTGCATTTATTGTGAAGTTATTTTTTAATTTTTCGGAAAGTCGAAGTTTTTTTGGTTTTACTTTTCTGCGCTGCTCCACGCCGTCAACTACATAATCACCATCTATAAAAATATCTAGATATGTTTGGTCTGAAAGAATAGTGTTTTCGGTTTGACCTTCGCGGATATGCATAATACCTTCAAAACCAATATATCGCGTAACAAAAGCACCAACAATCACTAAAATAAAAGCCAAATGCAGCATCAGTGAAGCCCACATTTTGCGTTTGTGAAGATTATATCTAAAAATATTACCAACAAAATTGATTACGAAAAGCAACATGATAGCCTCAAACCACCAAGCGTTATAGATTAGCTCTCTGGTATAAGGCGTTGGCGGACTTTGCGCATCTGCATCCATAAAGGTTCCAGCGGCCATTGCTGCGGCAAAAACGATAAATAAAACGGCTGTTAAACGAGTAGAGAAAAGAACGGAAGCAATCTTTTTTTGCATTACAATAAATTTTGGCGCAAAATTAAGTAATTACACCCATTTAGACTACGAATATCTGTTAACTATTCTTCCTTTTTAGTGTCTTCTTTTCGGGCGTTGAAAATGTTTAAATGAATGAAGGTTCCCATATTTCGGGCTCGATTTTTAGCAATATTGGCCGTTTCTCCTTCAAAAAGTTCATCAATGGTTTCGTGCCACATATTAATCCACGTTCCAAAATGAAGTTCGTTGATAGTTCCGTGAACTTTTTTATCTACTTCAATATGTGTATGCATTGGGTTTCCAAAGTATTTTCGTTTAAAGAAAAGGTTGGTTTCCCAGAAATCGGTAAGCAGTTCAAGATGCGTGGGCCAGTCGGTAATTATTCTGTTAAAAATAGACCCTAAAAGTTCATCTTTCCTCACTTTAGAGTAGAAAGTGTTAACGAGTAAAGACACATCTTCTCGAGATTCTATTTCCTTCTTCATTTTTTTTTAAAGCAAAGTTATTAAAATTAACAGCAAGTTGATAAACAAACTAATAACCAAAAACCAAAATGCTCGTTTTCTATTAGAACCTGCAAGCAATGCCGCATTATAGCCCATACAAAGTGACACACAAATCGTAAGTTCAATTCCAGAAATTAAAGATGTACCTTGAGCTAAAATAGTCATTGCGGCAATAGAACCGATACAACTATTTACTATAATACTAAGTGGCACATACATATAATAGTCGTATTCAAATTCTTGTTCCAATTTTTTTTATAGATAGCATTTTCATAATATAACTTGTTTTATTTTTAATTGCTGTAAATTTACAATGCAGAACAGGCCTTATTTTATGAGGCAAATCATAAAGTGATGATACCAGAAATTTATTGTTGGATTACGGCGAAAATATTGAAACTTCTGAAATTATTGTTTCTGAAAAAAAAAGAGCTGATTTCTATTTTCAGATAAAAACAGGAGAAGTGAAAATGTTTAATTTTAATGAAAATGGAAAAGAATTTATTCAAGGATTTTTTTATGATGGCGAAAGTTTTGCAGAGCCTCCTTTGTTTGCATATTTTAAATACCCAGCCTCAGCAGCAGCTGTAAAAGCTACGGAATTATACAAACTCTCAAAAACCAAATTATTTGACCTACTAACCCACAATCCTGAAATAAATCTGAATTTTACAAAAGCACTTGCCAAAAGACTTTATTATAAAGCTACAATTTTAAAAGAAATATCTGTACATCCACCAGAACATCGCATTTTAACTTTAATAGATTTTTTGAAGAAAAAATACGGAAATGAAGAATTATTTCAAGTAGAACTAACACGACAGCAAATTGCAGATTTAACTGGACAACGGGTAGAAACTGTAATCCGCGCCATAAAACAACTAGAAATAGATGGCGAGATTAAACTTATAAAACATAAGGTCTTTCGCTCAGAGACAGGAAACAAGAAGCAAAAGCTCAAAATTCATAACTAATAACTCTAAAAATAACTAACTTCGTACTATGATAAAAGTGGTTTTTTTAGGCTTTGGAAATGTAAATAGTCATCTATTCACTGTATTACAGAAAAGCAATGAAGTTGTAATAAAGCAAGTATTTAATCGAAATTATATTAAAATGATTTCACCCTTTGAAACTATCTCATTTACGGACGATATTTCAAAAATTGAAGATGCCGATGTTTACATAATCGGGATTCCAGATGATGCAATTGCTGCTTTTTCTGAAAGCCTATCTTTTCAAAATAAATTAGTAGTTCATACTTCTGGCGGGATTTCTATGAATGTGCTTTCAAACAAAAATAGGCACGGAATATTTTATCCATTGCAAACATTTTCAAAACAACGAGAAGTTGATTTTAAAAAGATTCCTATTTGTATTGAAGCGGAAAATTTAAAGGATTTAGAATTACTTCAGAAATTAGGCGAAACTATTTCAGAAAATGTAGTTGAAATTTTTTCAGAAAAAAGAGCAAAGCTACATCTGGCAGCTGTTTTTGTGAATAACTTCACCAATTATTTATATGAGATTGGAAACGATATTTTAGAAAAAGAAGATTTACCTTTTGATTTATTGAAACCACTTATTATGGAAACCGCTTCAAAAATTGAAACCCATTCACCCAAAGAAGCCCAAACAGGACCCGCAAAACGAAACGACGTTAAAACCATTGAAAAACATTTACATTTGTTAGGAGATAGTGAACATACAAAAGTGTATGAATTATTTACAAAGGCATTGAGGAAAGAATAAATTAGCCACCAATTCACAAATTAATAAACTTTTATTCGTGCATTCGTGGCAAAAGAATACAAATATGAGCTATAAAGAATATCTAAAACACATAACAACCTTCATATTCGATGTGGACGGTGTTTTAACAAACGGCACAATACAAGTGAACACAGAAGGTGAAATGTTCCGTACTATGAATATAAAAGATGGCTACGGGCTTAAAACTGCGGTTGACCAAGGTTATAATATATGCGTGATTTCTGGCGGAAGTAATGAAGGCGTTCGTGTACGTTTACAAAATTTAGGCATAAAAGATATTTTTTTGGGTGCGCACCACAAAACCAAAATCTTGGAAGATTACATGAAAACCCATAACCTTAAAAGAGAAAACATACTCTACATGGGCGACGATTTACCCGATTATGAAATTATGCAAGAGGTAGGTTTACCAACCTGTCCGCAAGACGCTGTGCAGGAAATTAAAGCAATTTCAAAATACGTTTCACACAAAAAAGGCGGCAAAGGCTGCGTGCGTGATGTTATTGAACAAGTGCTGAAAGTTCAAGAAAAATGGATGGTTTCAGAAAGCGTGAGTGCGAAATATGATTAAAAGCCCCCTAAAACCCGAAGGGGAAACTGCTTACTTTGCTTTGGCACCGCTCGGGAATCAATGCGGTGGTTAAGCAGAGCCGAAAACCAAATCGAAAACCAACCTTGAATCTTGAATTTTAAACATTGAATTACCTAAACCTAATCCGCTACCAAAACCTGCTCTTTATCGCCTTGGCACAGGTATTTATAAAATATGGCCTATTCCACCCTTTTGGGATTGATGTTTCTTTAAACACCTTCAACTTTTTGTTGTTAGTTGTTGCAACCCTTTGCATCGCAGCAGCAGGAAACATCATCAACGACATTTACGATGTTGAGATCGATAAAATTAACAAACCAGAAAAAGTTTTAATTGGTAAAAAAATATCGGAACAAACGGCAAATCAGCTTTTTATAGTTCTAAATGTTATCGGCGTTGCCATTGGTTTTTATCTTGCCAATAGTATCGGAAAACCTGCTTTTGCAGCACTTTTTATTGTTTTTTCAGCTTTACTCTATTTATATGCTTCCTATTTAAAAGGAATGTTTTTGATTGGAAACCTGCTAGTTTCAGCCTTGGTTGCTATGAGTCTAATTATCGTTGCACTTTTTGATTTGCTTCCTGCTGTTACCTTAGAAAACCAAGTTTCGCAATCTGCTGTTTTTAAAATTGTTCTTTATTATTCGCTGTTTGCTTTTAGCATCAATTTTATTCGTGAAATCGTGAAGGACTTACAAGATATTAACGGTGATAAAAAAGGTGGCATGAACACGCTACCCATTGCCATTGGGCGAAAAAGAGCGACAAGCATTGTATTTATATTAGGTGTACTTATGGTTTTGGGCGTAATTTTTTATATGTATGTCCATTTGTACAATCAGCAAACTTTAATGCTTTATTTTCTTTTCGCGATTGTTGCGCCACTACTCTATTTCTGTATAAAAGCTTGGGATGCTGAAACACTTAAGCAATATGCTTTTCTTTCTAAACTTTTGAAAATTATAATGTTTTTAGGTATTTGCTCCATTCCATTATTTTCATTTACAATTTCTTAAATATGCTTCGCGAAAAACTTAAAGATTACAACATTATTCTTGCTTCTGGATCTCCTAGAAGACAAGCGTTTTTTAAAGAATTAAATTTAGATTTCACAATTCAAGTAAAAGAAGTTGTTGAAACTTATGATTTAAGTTTAAAGCATTCAGAAATAACAGATTATTTATCAAAACTTAAAGCTTCTGCTTTTAATGAATTAAAACAAAACGATATTTTAATTACAAGCGATACTATTGTTTGGTTAAACGGAAACGCCCTAGGCAAACCGAAAAATTTTGAAGACGCCAAGCAAATGCTTCAAAGTTTAAGTGGACAAATGCACGAAGTAGTTACCTCTGTATGTTTTACTTCAAAAGAGTTTCAGAAAACGGTTAACGATGTTACAAAAGTTTGGTTTAAAAATCTTATTGATGAAGAAATTGAATTCTATATAAAAAACTACAAACCTTTTGATAAAGCAGGTAGTTACGGCATTCAAGAGTGGATTGGATACATTGGTATTGAAAAAATTGAAGGCTGCTATTTTAATGTAATGGGACTTCCAACAAGACTTGTATATAAAACGTTAAGTGAGATTGCCAACAGCTGAAAAACGGGTATTTTTGAATTAAATTCTTCTATAATGAATATCTTCAAAATCTTTTCAGTTTTTACTTTTCTTTTAGTTTTTATAAGCTGCAATTCTTCCGTAGAAAAAGAAACTTCTCAAACACTTTCAACTAATAAAGAAGAAATCAAAAAAACAATTGCTCGTTCTCTTTCAGATGAATTTAAAACATATTGGTTTAGCGGAAAAGCCGAAATAACTTCCTATGAATTGCTACAGGAACGCTACGGTGAAATACGAAAAGGAACGGCGGTAAACATCTTTGTTTCGGAAGAATTTTTACCGAATGAGCAGGTTAAGGCAAATAATTCTTCCGCAGAAAATACTTCTGTTTTAAAACTTAATCAAACTAAAAATTACAATACTGGCATTTATCCGTATTCAATAATGACTAGTACTTTCAGCCCAATTCCGAATACTGAACACGCACTTAAAGTAAGCAATAGCATACAGGAATGGTGCGGGCAGGTTTATATGCAACTTAACAATAGAAAGGATTTTGAAATAGAAAGTCACTCCTATTTTGAAGGCGAAGCAGATCAAAAACTGTCTTTACAAAAAAACTGGTTAGAAAACGAACTATGGAGCTTAATACGCATAAACCCAGAAGAATTACCAAGCGGCGAAGTAAACGTTATTCCTTCTTTTGAATATTTACGCCTTCGACACAAAGAAATTAAAGCTTATAATGCATCCGCAATGTTGAAACAAGGCGATTCAATATCTACTTACACATTAAATTACCCAGATTTACAACGGCAATTAACGCTTTTCTTCCACAGTAAATTTCCTTATGAAATTGAAAAGTGGGAAGAAGTGAATGCTTCAAGCAAAAACGATACTTTACAATTAAAAACTACGGCAACAAAAATAAAACGGATGAACCGCGCCTATTGGTCTGAAAACAGTAACGAATATTTGCATCTTCGGGATTCGTTGGGTCTTAAATAATATACTCACTACACATAGGAACCCGAAAAATCGGGTTTAATAATTTGAAA
>CAZFUX010000074.1:0-10865 GCA_964522085.1 uncultured Aequorivita sp. | reverse complement strand
TTTAGGTAGTGAAATCTTGGATTCCCGAAAACCTAAATGGAGTGAGTATATAATGACGTTCGCGGCATGTTAGGTTATACCGGCACTTTTCAAGGAAAACCAATTTCTGTACAAGGCACGAGAATGGGCATCCCTTCAGCTTTAATTTATTGTCACGAACTTATTAATGATTACGGTGTTAAAAACCTAATTCGCGTTGGTTCTGCAGGCAGTTATCAAAAAGACATAAACCTCCGCGATATAGTTATTGCAATGGCCGCCTCATCAACATCGGGTATCAACAACACACGCTTTGTAAACTGTGACTACTCACCTACTGCAGATTTCAGTTTGCTTATGAAAGCCACTCTTTACGCAAAGGAAAACAACATTGCTATAAAAGCTGGTAACGTACTTTCCAGGGATCAGTTTTATGAAGACGATTTCAACAATTATAAAAAATGGGCCGATTTTGGTGTGCTTTGTGTAGAAATGGAAGCTGCTGGACTTTATACTATTGCAACAAAATTTAATGTGAAAGCATTGGCTATTTTAACTATCTCAGACTCTTTAGTAACAGGTGAAACTACCACTGCCGATGAACGTGAAGGTAGTTTTTTAAAAATGATTGAGATTGCACTGAATACGGTTTCCGAAAACTAAACCATTCTATATTTATATGTGTTTTTAATTGAAAATTAAATATCATATTAAAAATAAAACCACAAATTCACGAATATTTTTGCGTAATAATTCGTGAATTCGTGGCAAAAAAAAGCAGGAATTCAAAATTGAAACTCCTGCTTTTCGTTGTTAATTGATGTCGATAGCAATTAACTTACTTTAAATGTCAATACCGGTAAATCAGAATGGTTTACAACATCTTCACCAATACTGCCAGAGAAGAAGTGTGCTAGACCTTGACGCCCTTGTGTTGGCAATGCAATGATGTCTGCATTACTTACTTGGCTGTAGCCGAAGATTCCAGCTTCTACAGAATATTCGTTGTATTGAACCACTTTGTTTAAACTTTCTAACTGGTTTGATTCGCCAGCACTTTTCATAAAGCTTAAAATTCTCTTTTCAATTTCGCGGGTGCTTCTAAAATCACCTGCAAGATTTACATAGAGCATTTGCATGTTAATCCCCATAGCATCAAACAATTTCTGCGCGCGCTTGTATGGACCAACAGAATTTTCTAAAAAGTCGCAAGCAAATATGCCTAATTGTGGATTGAAATTTTCTGCACGATGTTTAATAATTAACACAGGTATTTCAGAAGTACGCACCACTTTTTCAGTATTACTTCCAACGAAAACCTCTTTTAAACCAGAACTCCCGTGTGAACCCATGACGATTAAATCTGCTCCAAAATCACGTGCAACATCGTTTAGTTCACTAAAAATTTTAAAATTATGAACAGCATCTGTAACCTTAATTCCTTCTAAATAATCTTTATCTAGAAATTCTGCAAAACGTTTTTCAGCCAATCTCATGTAAAACATTGCTTCCATGGCCTCTTTGCTTTCCTCGCGTGTTATAAATCCATCGTTAAGACCCATCATGTGTACTGCAATTATTTCGGCATTTTGCTTTTTTGCTATGCCTGCAGCAACCTCAAGGGCATATTCTGAATGTTGGGAAAAGTCTACTGGTACTAATATTTTTTTCATATTGGTTGGTTTTAGTGTGTTGTGAATTTAGCTTTACGCTTTTTAAGTTGTTTTTCTAAATCTGAAATAGTTTCTTTTGCAGCCGCTTCAAAAGTTACTTCTTTTGAAGTTGCGAAAATTTTTGGGCCTGGAAGGCTCAATTCCATTTCGCTTATATTGCCTTTGCCATACACGTTGTTTTCTAGTTTAAAACTTACGTCGGCTCTAATTAACCATTCGTATTTTTCGGCAAGTTTTTGAAGTCTCTTTTCTACGTATTCGTTCATAGCCTCACTGGTAGGCATTTTCACGTATTGGATGTTTATAGTCATGATAACTCTGAATTTAATTATACTTTTCAAATATATTCAGAATTTGTGGGTTTTAAAATGATTAAAGTCATATTGTAAGTGGATATCAAAATTTCCTAATAAAAATTCCCGCTTACAATTTTATGTAACGGGAATTTCATAAATAATTATTTTAAGAAAAGCTTCTATGCATAACAGCTCTCCCCTTCATCTTTTACACCAAGTTTTTTTAAGATTTTTTCCATCAAGCACCATTTTGTAAAGGATGATTGTAGCAAGTTAATACCCACAAAGCCTGTGAACCATAACCAATTAATATTCACATAAACAGCCAAAATAAGGCTGATTATAATAAAAGTTCCAGCAATTGCTCTAATATATCTATTCATCATCTCTTGAAATTTAAAAGTTAAATACTCCGTTCTATTGGCACCACCACCGCATGAATCGGGTTGTTAGTCTCCAAAGTTTCATTGAATTGCGTCACTAAGTTAAAAAACAAATCAATCTTTTCATCCTCTGTAAAAGAAAAAAACATAGTGCTGTCTGCTCCTCCTTTTTCAGATGGAAACCAACTAGAGTTCATCAT
Organism: uncultured Aequorivita sp.; assembly: GCA_964522085.1. GTDB lineage: Bacteria > Bacteroidota > Bacteroidia > Flavobacteriales > Flavobacteriaceae > Aequorivita. The sequence goes on along the minus strand of CAZFUX010000074.1, from coordinate 8,334 downwards.
AAAAGAAGACGCATTTTTATAGCCTTCTATATCAGAGCCACTATAACTCTCTATAGTTGCTTTTTTGAAAAGTTGAAGCACGTCTTTCTGAAATTCGTCTACAACGGTTACAATTAGTAGTTTCATAGCCTTGTTCTTTATTGATTATTGTTATTTTTTATTCTCAGTCGAACTCATTTTTCTAACTTTTCACTTCTCCCGAGTCACTTTTCTATTCTTTTTCCTCATCAAGTACCTCAACCGGTTCTTTCTCTTTTTCTTCGAAATTCTTCCGCTCAATCATATAATAAACCAGTGGCACTACAAGTAGTGTTAGTACTGTGGAAACAATGGTTCCACCCATAAGTGATATAGCTAGTCCTTGAAAAATTGGATCAAATAGTATTACGAAAGCACCAATTACAACTGTTCCTGCCGTCAATAGAATTGGAGTTGTTCGCACTGCTCCAGCTTCAATTACAGCTTGTTTTAATGGAACTCCTTCGGCTGTACGTAGATTTATAAAATCAATCAGTAGCACTGAGTTACGCACCATAATTCCGGCTAAAGCAATCATTCCAATAAACGAAGTTGCCGTAAAGAATGCACCCATTATCCAGTGACCGAGAACAATTCCTATTAACGACAGTGGTATTGCAACCATCATTACTATTGGTGCTTTAAAGTTTTGGAACCAGCCAACAATTAGAATATAAATAATGATGATTACACCCAAGAAGGCAATTCCCAAATCGCGGAATACTTCCAACGTAATTTGCCATTCGCCATCCCATTTCACTGTAAAATCGTCTTCGTGTTCTGGCTGTTGTAAATACAATTCATTCATTTTATAGCCAGCTGGCAATTTTATTTCATTAAGCTTATCTGTCATTCCCAAAATAGCATACACAGGGCTTTCAAGATCTCCCGCCATATCTGCCAAGACATAAACCACTCTTTTTTGGTTTTTGCGGAAAATACTTTTTGCGTGGGTGCTTTCTTCAATATTTACCAAATCGCCCACAGCAACCATATTGCCTTGTTTGGAAGCAATCTTTAACTGAGAAATATCCTGAATTGTAGATTTTTCCTTTTCATCCATCGTAAGTAAAATTCCAACTTGATTGGTAGCAGTTTCATCGTAAAGATTAGTTATGGGTCTGTCTGAAAGCGCCATATTCATTGTATAAACAATCTGTTCTGGCGCAACGCCGTAACGCATTGCTTTTTCTTTGTCTATTACAAATTCATATTCCTTTTGGTCGGCTTCAACCATCCAGTCTACATCTACAACATCTTGAGTTTCGTTCAAAATGTTTTCAACTTGTTTTGCAACTGCAATTTGTTGGTCATAATCTGGACCATATATTTCAGCTACAATGGTTGAAAGAACTGGTGGCCCTGGTGGAACTTCAACTATTTTCACATTTGCACCAAACTTCTTTCCAATTTCCTGAATACGCGGACGGATTAGTTTTGCGATATCGTGACTTTGAAGTTTCCTATCGTCTTTACTCACTAAGTTTACCTGAATATCTGCCATATTACTACCACCACGAAGGTCGTAATGACGCACCAAACCGTTAAAAGTTATAGGCGCCGAAGTACCCACATAGTTTTGATAATTCACAACCAAAGGCTGTGTTGAAAGGTATTGTCCAATTTCACGAGCAACTACTGCGGTGCGCTCTAACGTTGTTCCTTCAGGCATATCAATCACTACTTGCATTTCGTTTTTATTGTCGAAAGGAAGCATTTTCACAGCTACAGATTTTGTAAAGAACATCATTACAGAACCTAAAAGCATAACTACGGTAATTCCTAAAAATATAATTCGTGTCTTCTTATTTTCAATTAAAGGAGTTTCAAATTTTGAATAAATTCTATAAATAAAAGTTTCCTCCAAAGGTTTTTCTGGCTTCGGTGCTTTCCCCTTTTTCTCTTTTTCACGAAGAAATATATACCCCAAATACGGTGTAATTGTTAGGGCAACAAACAATGATAGTATCATCGCAATAGAAGCTCCAATTGGCATAGGTGACATATAAGGCCCCATCAATCCAGAAACAAATGCCATTGGCAATACTGAAGCAATTACTGTGAAAGTTGCTAAAATTGTTGGATTTCCTACTTCATTAATTGCATAAATAGCGGCTTGCTTAAACGGCAAGCGTTTCATTTTGAAATGCCGGTGCATATTCTCCGCTATGATTATAGAGTCATCGACGACAATTCCTGTAACGAAAACTAATGCGAAAAGTGTAATTCTATTCAGTGTATAATCGAGTAAATAGTAACTTAAAAGCGTCAGTGCAAACGTAATTGGTACCGAAAGAAATACTACCAAACCACCGCGCCAACCCATTGCGAGCATTACAACTAAGGTAACGGCAAAGATGGCACCGATAAGATGCATTAATAATTCCGACACCTTGTGAGAAGCGGTTTCCCCATAGTTACGTGTTATTTCCACGTGAACATCATCGGGAATAAGATTGCTTCGTAAATAATCTACTTTAGCAATAATTACATCTGCAATTTTCATTGCATCGGCTCCTTTTCTTTTTGCTACGGAAATAGTTACCGCTGGATATTCAGAAGGGTACGTTGAAATATTATCACTAGCGCCTCCAAAACCAAAAGAAACGTATTTACTCGGAATCTCAGGACCATCAAAAATAGCTGCAACCTGCTTCAAGTAAATTGGTTGATTTTGCTGTACGCCCACAACCAAGTTTTCAACATCTGTAACCGATTTTAGAAAATCTCCAGTTTTTACCAAGAACTCAGTATCATTTTTATCAAAACTGCCCGAACTCATTTGCTGGTTATTGGCCTTTATCATTTCGGCAACGCCTAAAAAGTCCAAGCCGCTTGCAGCAAGTTTATTTTCATCTAAAACTACACGCAATTGTCTATTTCGACCTCCAATTTTTTGGGTAGTAGAAACTTCATTCACCTTTTCAATTTCCTGTGTAAGTTCGTCTGAAATTTGTTTCAGTTGAAAATCGTCATAAGTTTCGCTCCAAAGCGTAATTCCCAACATGGGCACATCATCAATAGCACGTGGTTTTACAAGCGGCATGGTAACCCCCGGAGGCATTTGGTCCATGTGCTTGTTCATTTCATTATAAAGTTTTACGAAGGAACGCTCAATATCTTCACCCACATAAAACTGAACGCTAACCATTGCTCCTTCATTAAATGAAGTTGAATACACATATTCCACCCCAGGAATATTTGAAGCTAGTTTCTCTAAAGGTTTTACAACCCTAGATTCCACTTCAGTTGGAGATGCCCCTGGGTAACCCACAAAAATGTCGGCCATTGCCACATCAATTTGCGGTTCTTCCTCTCGCGGTATTAAAAACGAGCTCCACACGCCTACGACCATAAACACGATCATCAACAGCACTGTAAGCTTCGAACCTATAAATAACTTGGCAATCTTGCCTGCTAATCCGTCCTTCATGTTTATTGTTTAATAGTTAGTTTGGCACCGTTGAAAAGTTTTCCTTCGGAAGATATAATATAATTTTCATCTGCAGCTAAGCCTGAAAGCACTTCCACGTTATCGCCATAAGTTCTTCCCAATCGCAACCAGCGTAGTAATGCTGTGTTACTTTCACTCACTGTATAGATTCCTGTTAATTGCCCTCGTTTTACCAAAGCCTCTTGTGGCACCAAAACTGTTGTAGTTGTAGTTTCGGCTTTCTTTTCAATAGGAAACTGTACAGTAGCGTACATCCCTGAAAGAATGCTTGCATCGGTTTTATCTAAAACTACTTTTACCAAATATTGTCCGCCTGTATTTTTAGCGGAAGTGCTTACCTCGGTAACTGTTCCCGGAAGTATTTTATCTGAAGATTTTACAATCACTTGTACTTCGGTACCCGATTTTATTTTTGAAATTTCACTTTCAGGAACTGAAGCAGTAACTTCAAAATTTCCTGGGCCTTCTACTGAAATCAATGGCATTCCTGGGTTTGCCATATCGCCAGCTTCAATGTTTTTGCTGGTAACAACCCCGTTAAAAGGAGCGCGAAGATTTACGTATGCAAACTGAGATTGCACTTCATTTTTCATTTGCTTTGCTCCTTCCAATCTTGCTTTCGCCATTTCATAACGGGCACGCTGATCGTCAAGTTCTTTCTGACTTGCACTGTTTTCAGCAAACAAGTTTTGGAAACGTTGGTAATCTTTTTCAGCATTGTTAAATGCTGCTTGTGCTTCTGTAATTCCAGCGCTTGTTTGCGCACTTTTTGCAGAAAGATCAGAGTTATTAATGCTAACCAACAACTGTCCTTTTGTAACTTTATCACCTACATTTACGTGAACTTTGTCTACAAAGCCCATCATTCTTGTGCTTAGCGTGGCGCTGTTTGCAGCTTCTATTTTTCCACTGGTGGTTAAAAATGGCGTGTTGTTTTCTGCAGCTACTGAACTTACTGTTACTACTACAGCAGGAGTAGTAACAATTTTCTTTTCTTCGGAAGAATTGCCGCAGCTGGTAAAGCTTAGAACTGCTGTGAAAAACAAACTTGTATATAGTAATTTCATATTGATTTTTTTTTAAATCTTGTTTGGTTTTGATTTTTGGTTTTGTTATTATCCCTAGCCCCTAAAGGGGGAAATGTTATTTGGGTAAAATTTTATATTGATATTTTTTTCAACTTCAACTTCAACTTCAACTTCATCTTCAATTTCATCAGTTTTTGGTTAAGAATTGTAAATATGCCAAAGCGTAATTATGCTGAAAAACAGTGTTGAAATATTCCAACTGTTTCTGAGAAAACTGTGTTTCCGCGCTCAATAAATCGGTTGTTCTTTCCAAACCTTCTTTAAAACGATTTGTACGAATTCGAAGCGCTTCTTTTGATTGTTCAAGCGCCAACTCGGTTAAGTTTAAATTATTTTTTGCATCTTGAAACATACGTTTCGCTTTGTTTAGCTCTAGTTGGCTTTCGGCCTTGTATTGATCCAATTCAAGATTTGCTTGGTTAAATTCTGCTTTGCTTTTTTGGGTTTTTCCGAAGCGTTTGGAGCCTTCAAAGAGATTCCACGTTAAAGCTGCACCGTATAAATAGCCATTGGCATCTGCCTGAAAAATCTGATCGTCATACAATTCATAGCTTCCAAAAGCATTTAGCCTTGGCAAAAACGTCATTTTATCTGCTTTGTAATTTTGTTTATAGGCTTCAGCTGCAAACTCCATTGCTTGAATATCTGCTCTTGAATTGGAAAGTTTTTCAGCAGTATTAAATTCCGAAGAAACCATCAAAGAGTCAGTTGGTTTTAAAACCCCAGCAACTTCTTCATTCATTAGTAATGCAAGATATTCCGAAGCGTTTATTACATTACTTTTTGCGTATTGTAATTGGTTTTCAACTTCGGTAACGCGCACTTGTACTGCCAAAACATCACTCTGTTGCAAATAACCTTGTTTAAAACTATTGTTTGCCAAACGCAAGTTTTCGTTGGCGGCATTAAAAGCTTTATCTAAAACATCAACACTTTTATACGCCAATTGCAGTTGCATATATGCTTTTTCTGTTTCCAAAGAAAGATAATCTCCTGTCCGCACCAATTGCATTTGTGTTGCATTGTATTTCGCTTTTGCTGCCTTTCTTTGGAATATACCGTCCACATTTATAAGGGGTTGTTGCACCTCAAATTTTGTTGCGAATATTTGAACCTGTGAAGGATTATTCAACTTATTTGGATCAAAATCTGCTTGTGTAATTATTTCCTGATTCAGTTTAAAACCAAAAGCCATCAACGGGTTGGTAGTTGCCATTCCGGTATGCGAAGCTGATATGTTTGGCAAGAAAACCGCATTTGTTTGGTTGTAATCGCCTTTTGCAGCCAGCACTTGTTGCTCGCCTATTTTTAGTTTATTGTTTTGTTGAATTACCTTTTCCAGCACTTCTGCTTTGGAAATAGGCACGGTTTGTTGCGCAAAAGTTATAGCTGGCAATAACCCAAATAGCGTAATTATAATTTTAATCTTCATTGCTACATTTAATTTGAAGCAAAAATACATTAGAAATTAGACTGTGTAAGTAACTAATGTTACCAATGCAGGAAATATTAAAATCATAATTTTGTGCTAGAAAGATTTAACATCGCTTACTTCGACAGGCTCAGCACAGGGAGCTGAAAGACTTAAGATGTAAGACCTTATTTGTAATTGCTTTATGTTAGTTAGTAGAATTATAAAAAGAAAAATAGTGTGATTTTCGAGCTTGTTTTAAATAGCAGAAAGTTTATAAATTGCCTTATTATAAGGGGTAAAGCAACTAGTACAATATAAAAAGGTTCACAAAACAGCACAAAAAAGTCCGTGGTTACAAGCAACACGGACTTTTTTGTGCTGTTTTGTTAGCAAAATCAAATTGTACATTAATTCCATTTAAGTGCCATTGAATTTTATTGACAGCTATCTACCATAGGCTACGCAATAAAAGCCAATAAGCACCATAAACCCTACAAACACAAGCACTATAACACAAATGTAAGCTTTGACATGCTATGGTGCTCACCATTTTATTATCGTTAAAAAATAGCTAAAAATGTTAGGTGTGACAGTAGGTGTGACAGAAAACCAAAATAAAGAGCCTTAAAACATAGCCTAAGTATTAAAAAACCAGTTGTTTTAGATTGTTTTTAGCACTTATAAGAGGGGGTAAACGACATAAAAAAAGCACATAAAAACGATTGCTTTTGTTGATTATCAATTAGTTATATAATTATACAGGTAAAATTATACGTGCAAACTCTGTACAAATTGCTAACTACTGGTCAGGTTCAGCAACCCTTTGGTAACCAAAAGGATGTTCCAGTTCTTTTTTTAGTTGCGCCACTTCTTTCTCTAATGTTTCAATTTTACTTTTTTGAAGTTCTATTATATAGCGATCCCGTTCGTCAACTTTAGTAGTTTTTTCATTTTTCTTCATTTCTCCATTACCTGTTAAAAGCCATTCCAAACTAATATTTGGATATATAGTATAAATTTCTGCTATTGCATCTGAATTTAAACTTCCTTTTTTAGCCTTTCCTTTAAAACTACCATACGTCATACCAATACTTTCAAGAAATTTTTCAATGCTAACACCTTGATTTTTAGCACAAAACAATATTCTTTCTTTTATGTTAGTATATTTTTCTTCCATAATTTTGATTATTAGTATAATTTTACACTTTATTGTTGCTTAACAATAAAACAAAGATATGAAAAGTACCACAGTAAAAGAGCGAGCGGTTTTAAGAAAAACACTCATTTGGGGAGACATAACCCGTGTAGCCCGCCTTGCAGAGGTAAATAGAGAAACCGTAAACCGTTGGTTTAACGGCGAAAACAATAATCAGGTAGTTGCCGCTATGGTAGTTGCCGTAATAGAAACCCGAAATAAATCAATTAAATCTAAAATAGCTCAATTATGAAAAACTACGAAGTATTGAAACGAAACTTAGAGCGGCTTCCAAAAATGACAAATGCCGCCCTAAATGAACTTGAGAAAGAAAACCCCAATACATTGACCCTATCCAATATCACAGAGGAAGGCATCGTGGATCTAGTTGCCGATGGCCTTAGTGTCGATAGGAGTAGTAAACCTAACTTTTACGACAACCTTCCCAAGGAATATGGGAAAAGACATAAGACATTGAACAGCTTCACGGAAAATAATAAGGCTCCTATTAAAAACTTCACCCTTTCGTGCTGATTTATTTTCTTTAAAACTCACATCATGACTTTGCCAAGCCTTGCACTGCGATTTAACAACACTAGACATTTGAAGGCATTCATCGTGCGAATCGCCATTAATAATTACATCAATTAAGGTTTTATACCGACCATTATACATATCACTTCACTTTTAAGATTAGACACCCTAAAAGCAGTGAAAATTCCCGCCACGGCATAGCGTGGTTTCGACACCACGGCGGGAGCAACTAAAAATAAACTATGATTTCATCAGGATCTATATACGAACACTACTCAGGCAATACGCTTTGTGTAAATCAAGATGTATTTCCAGTTATAAATATTAACGCCTCAACCGTTCGTCAATGGGTGGTTAGAAACAATGTTATAAAATTAAGAAATAGAGGCAATGGAAGATCTGGACTAATTAAGTGGGAAAGTATTGAGCCAAAGCTAAGAGATAAAATCAAAAAAACTTTCGGCGACCCATACCAAAAAGAAAACGTGGACTCCTTCCTAAATCGCTTAGAAAACGATGACGAAGCCGCCATATTTTTCGCAAAAGCTGGACTTTCCCCATCCAAAGAATACCAGCACTATACTCACTCCATTTAGGTTTTCGGGAATCCAAGATTTCACCACCTAAATTA
>CAZFUX010000073.1:0-10971 GCA_964522085.1 uncultured Aequorivita sp. | reverse complement strand
TTAACCCTAAAGTACTGAATATACTGTTATTTACAAAGTGCCTAAGTCAATAAATGTATTCGTAGATTTTATTAAAAATAACGGTAAATTGGAAAAAGAAAAGTTGGTAATCCGCGTGTTAGAAAGAGAAGAAGCTTCAGAAATTGTTACAATTTTGAAGATATACAATAGAATGTTGGCCGAGAAAAATATTGGAACTTCTAAAAGGTAACTTTTAATAAACTAAACAGATTCTTCATTTCCAATCTAATTCCGAAAACTTATATTTGCTTTGCGTCCTCTGCGGTGAAAAAAATTATCGCAAAGGGGCAGAGATAAAATTCTTTAATGAACCACAAACTACTTTCAGAAAAATTTAAAAACCTGAAATGTTGCGTGATTATTCCAACCTACAATAATCATAAAACGTTACAACAGCTTATTGAAGGTGTTTTGCTTTATACTGAAAATGTAATTGTGGTTAACGATGGTTCAACCGATTCTACCTCGGAAATATTGCTACAATTTCCACAAATTCAGCAAATTCAGCATTCAAAAAATAAAGGAAAAGGCAATGCCCTTCGCCAAGGATTTAAAAATGCTGATAGCTTGGGTTATGATTACGCAATAACAATAGACAGTGACGGGCAACATTTTGCAGAGGATATTCCAGCATTTATTGATGCTTTGGAAAATGCTGAAAACAAAGAAATTTTGCTAATCGGAGCTCGAAATATGACGCAACATGGAGTCCCGAAAAAAAGCAGCTTTGGCAACAAATTCTCTAACTTTTGGTTTTGGGTAGAAACTGGAACACGTTTGCAGGACACACAATCTGGCTTTAGAGTTTATCCGCTTTTTGCAATGAAAAAGCTGAAATTCTACACCAAAAAATTTGAATTTGAAATTGAAGCCATTGTAAAGGCTGCGTGGAGCGGAATTGAAGTAAAAAACATTCCAATACAAATACATTACGAGCTGGAAGATCGGGTTTCACATTTTCGGCCGTTTAAAGATTTTACACGTATCAGTATTTTAAATACATGGTTTGTACTCGCTACACTTTTCTACATAAAACCTCGAAATCTATATAGAAAATTTAAAAAAAAAGGTTTTAAAAGATTTTTAATGGAAGATCTTCTTGGTAGCGATGATTCTGCTGAGAAGAAAGCATTTTCAATCGCAATTGGCGTATTTATTGGGCTTTCCCCAATTTGGGGTTTTCATACAATTTCCGTTATTTTTTTGGCACTACTTTTAAAATTGAACAAAGTAATTGCTTTTGCTTTTTCTAATGTTAGTTTACCACCATTTATTCCTTTAATATTATATTTTAGTTTAAAACTGGGTAGTTGGATTTTGGGCGAAGATTTTGTGTTATCAATGAGCGAAATTGACCCAAGTTTAGAGCTAATGAAATATATAAAATCTTATATTGTTGGCAGTTTGGTGCTTTCAGTTTTCGCAGCAATTATTTGTGGACTTACAGGCTACTTAATCTTAACATTGTTTGAGCGTAAAAAGATTTTCAACAATGGGTAAATGGTTTTTTAAGGCATATCAATTTCTGCTAAAAAATAAAATTTGGAGTGCAATTGCCTTTTTGGTTTTGCTCTCTGGCTTGGCATTGCTGGTTTCTAAAATTCGGTTTGAAGAAGATATTTCAAAATTAATTCCTATAAATAGTGAAAATCAAGATCTTCAAAAAGTTCTAAATACAGTTAATTTTACAGATAAAATTATTGTTACAATTCGACTAATTGATGCTTCAGAAGTTGATGAACTTACTCAATATGCAACCGAATTTATCGATAGTCTAGAAACCAATTCCCCTCAATTCATAAAAAATATTCGTGGAAAAGTAAATGACGACGATTTGTTACGTACAATGGATTTTGTTTATGATAATTTACCGCTATTTTTAGATAAAAATGATTACAATACCATAACTAATAAACTTCAAAAAGATAGTATTTCTGCAATAACTGAAACAAACTATAAAATACTAATTTCTCCTTCAGGAATCGTTTCAAAAGATATTATTTTGAAAGATCCTTTGGGGCTTTCTTTTATAGCTTTAAAGAAATTAAGGCAACTTGGCGTTACGGACGACTTTGTTTTGAAGGATGGTTTTTTGGTAAGTAAAGACGAAAAAAACCTTCTGCTTTTTATTACTCCAAAATTTTCAAGCAGCGAAACTTCAGAAAACAGCAAGTTTGCCCAAGAATTATACGCACTTCAAAATACTTTGAATGAGAAATATTCTGGCAAAGTAAAAAGTGAATATTTTGGCGCTGCGCTAATTGCAGTTGCTAATGCGGAACAGATTAAAAGTGATATACAATTTACCGTAGGCGTTGCGTTTACACTACTTATTTTGGTTTTCATATTCTTTTATATGAAACTATATGTGCCAATAATTCTATTTATTCCTACGCTTTTTGGAGGTTTGTTGGCGGTTTCAATATTGTATTTAATTCGAGAAAATATTTCAGCAATTTCTCTGGGTATTGGCTCAGTTTTATTGGGTGTTACGCTAGATTATTCACTACATATCTTAACTCATATTCGAAATAATGAAACCGTTGAGAGTTTGTATAAAGATGTGTCAGAACCCATTTTAATGAGTAGTTTAACTACGGCTTTAGCGTTTTTATGCTTACTGTTTCTAGACTCACAAGCTTTACAAGACTTGGGTGTTTTTGCTGCAATAAGTGTTTTAGGAGCTTCGGTTTTTGCACTTTTCTTTATTCCGTTGGTTTATAGAAATCCGCTTTCCCAAAAACAACAAATCAATATTTTAGATAAAATTGCGGATTATCCTTTTCATAAAAACAAATGGTTGCTCATTGGGTTGGGAGCAGTTTTGGTTGTAAGTCTTTTCACGTATAATCGGGTTGAATTTAATAAAGACATTTCAAAGTTAAATTATGAACCTGCGGAAATTAAGGCCGCAATGCAACATTTGGATGAATTGACGGATATTTCTTCAAAATCTGTTTATTTAGCAACCTACGGAAAATCTGTGGAAAGTACACTTCAGCTAAACGATTCTATTCACGAAACTTTAGAATTATTAAAGGAAAAAGGAAAAATAAGCAGCTTTAGTTCTATTGGTGCTTTGGTGCATTCACAGAAAGACCAGCGGCAAAAAATAGTAAGATGGAATCAATTTTGGAGCGAATCTAGAAAAGATAGCACACAAATTAATTTAATTGAAAGCGGCGAAGTACGCGGTTTTAAACCAACAACTTTTAGTGAATTTTACAGTTTCCTTAATACTGATTTTAAAACACTAAAACCCGAAGATTATCAACAAATTCCGTCGGTATTATTAGAAGATTATATAACCTCCAAAGCAGATTTCACAACAATTACGACGCTTATAAAACTTGATGATACGAATGCTTCGGAAATAAAAAGCGCTTTCAAAAATATTCCGAATACGCTAATTATCGATCGCCAAGAAATGAATGAAACTTTTTTAGGAAACCTGAAAAACGATTTCAATCTCTTGATTGGTTATTGTTTGCTAGTAGTTTTAATAATACTTTTTCTCTTCTTCCGAAGTTTTGCACTTACACTAGTTACTGCCACTCCTATATTTCTTACTTGCTTTTTAACCTTAGGAATAATGGGACTTTTTCATATTCAATTCAATATTTTCAATATTATTATTTCCACCTTCATCTTTGGGTTGGGTGTCGATTACAGCATTTTTATGACTAAAGGTTTATTGAAGGAACTTCGCACCGGCGAGAAAGTTATGGTAACCCACAAAACCTCTATTATACTTTCGGTTTTAACAACTATTTTGGGTGTTGGCGTTTTGGTTTTTGCGAAGCATCCTGCGTTGTATTCAATTTCTATTGTTTCCATTATAGGCATTTTTTCAGCAATGATTACGTCTTTTACAGTACAGCCATTATTATTTAAACTTTTCATTGGTAGCTCTAAAAAACGACCAATAACACCGCGCATGTTTGTGCATTCAGTTTTATCTTTTGGCTACTTTGGATTGGGAGGATTTTGTCTTTCAATATACAGCGTTACATTGATGCCGCTTATTCCTTTCAGTAAAAAGATTAAAATGGGTTGGTTTCATAAAATAATTTCAAAATTCATGAAATCGGTTTTATATACCAATCCGTTTGTGAAGAAAAAGATTATTAATGAAACGAATGAAGATTTCTCAAAACCAGCTATTATCATTGCAAATCACACTTCATTTCTAGATATTTTAGCGGTCGCAATGCTTCATCCAAAGATTTGTTTTTTGGTGAACGATTGGGTTTATAATTCCCCAGTTTTCGGAAAAGCTGTGCAAAAGGCAGATTTCTACCCCGTTTCCAGTGGTATTGAAAACAGCCTAAAGCCGCTTAAAAAGAAAATAAAACAAGGTTATTCCTTAATGGCTTTTCCTGAAGGAACTCGCAGTTTGAGCAACAAAGTAAAACGGTTTCATAAAGGGGCATTCTATCTTGCTAATAAATTTAATTTAGACATTGTTCCTGTGCTTATTCACGGAAATAGTGAGGTAAACCCAAAAGGCAGTTTCATTATAAAAGATGGCAGTATTACCGTTAAAATTTTACCACGTATAAAAGCTGAAGATAATGCTTATGGTGAAAACCATACACAGCAAGCAAAGAAAGTTGGGTCTTATTTTAGAGATGAATTTTTAAATCTTAGGGAAGAAATAGAAGGGTCAAGATATTTTCACAATCTTGTTTTAGAAGAATACCGATATAAGAGTGATGCATTATATAGAAGCGTAAAAAAAGATTTAAAAGAAAATACGGAACCTTATTTTGAAATAATTCGTCAGCTTGAAAAGAGTGGAAATATTGCACATATATCGGAAGATTTCGGTCAGCTAGATTTTCTTTTAGGATTAGATGGTCCAGATCGTAAAATTTTCAGTTTCATTGAAGATGTTGAAACGCAAATAATGCTTCAAAACAGTTACATAACTCAAAAACATGGACGACTTCATTTTACAAATTCACTTTCAGAAACTTTACATTCAGATATTGATATGGTAATTATTTCTTCAGAAAAAATAGCTTTGGAAGTAGTATCTCAATTACAGAAGCTCTCTGTAAAAGCCATTGTTTTATTGAAGGAGGTAGCACTTGCAGAAACCGAAAATATTGTTACATTAGGCTTTCAAAAAGTATATGGAGATGCTAATATTAGTATCTTTAAAGAATCGGGAAACACAGCGGAATGACTGAAAAATATGATGTAGTAATCATTGGAAGCGGCCTTGGCGGTCTAGTTTCGGCAATTATTCTTGCCAGAGAAGGTTACAGCGTTTGCGTACTCGAAAAAAACCAGCAATTTGGCGGGAATCTGCAAACTTTTGTGCGTAACAAAACTATTTTTGATACAGGCGTTCACTATATCGGCGGCCTTTCTGAAGGACAAAACTTATACAGATATTTCAAATATCTTGACATTTTGGACGATATCACCCTCAAAAAAATGGATGAAGATGGCTTTGATAGAATCACGTTTGATAACGATCCAAAGGAATATCGCCACGCTCAAGGTTATGAAAACTTCACTAAAACGCTTTTAGAAGAATTTCCTGATGAAGAAAAAGCTATAAATTCTTACTGCGAAAAAATGAAGAAAACGTGCAGTTTCTTTCCGCTTTACGGCTTAAAACTTGGAAAACCTTATTACGAAAACACTTCGCTTTTTGAAGTAAATGCAAAGGAATTTATAGATTCCATTACCGAAAACAAAAAGCTACGCGCCGTTTTGGGCGGTAGTAATTTACTATACGCTGGCGAAGGCGACCGCACGCCTTTTTACATGCACGCCCTCTCAGTAAACTCATACATAGAAAGCTCATATCGTTGTTTAAATGGCGGAAGCCAAATAACCAAGGCTCTACTTGCTCGGCTTCGTGAAAAAGGTGGAAAAGCATTTAAACGCCACGAGGTTACAAAGTTTGAAACTGAAAATGGATTAGTTACAGCCGTACATACTGCAAATAGAAAAATTATAAAAGGCGATATTTTTATCTCGAACGTTGACCCAAAAATGACGCTGGATATGATTGGGCTTGATAATTTTAGAAAATCGTATGCCAGTCGTATTCAGAATATTGAGAGCACCGTTGCCGCTTTCACGCTCTATTTGGTATTAAAACCTAATACTTTTAAATATAGAAACTACAATTATCATCATTTCAAAAATTCAGATGCTATTTGGGATGTTCATAATTATACCCAAGAAAGTTGGCCAGAGGCGTATATGGTTTCTATGGGTATTAAAAAGGATATGGGAGAATACGGCGATAACATAGCTGTAATGACCTATATGCACTTTGATGAAGTAAAACCGTGGGCAAACACTTTCAATACGGCTGCCGAAAAAAACGATCGAGGCGAGACTTATGAAGATTTCAAAGCCCATAAATCTGAAGTCATCATTAAAGAATTAGAAAAGAAATTCCCAAATCTTCGCGATTGTATTGAGGCAGTATATTCCTCAACTCCATTGTCTTATCGTGATTATATTGGTTGTAATAAAGGTTCAATGTATGGTTATGTCAAGGATGCAAATAACCCGTTAAAATCTTTTATTTCGCCTCGCACAAAAATAAAAAACCTATATTTTACAGGACAAAGTTTAAATATGCACGGTATTTTAGGCGTTACTATTAGTGGCGTGGTTACTTGTTCAGAAATATTGGGCGGGGAATATTTACTGAATAAAATTCTGAAGGCAACAAAAACTGAAGAAATCAATTAATGACTTTTGAAAATGCCAGAAATCAAAACAATACAAATTGAAAAAGTCCGAAATATTTCTAAAGAAGAATTCATTAAGAAATATTACAAACCCCAAAAACCCGTTTTAATTGAAGGGTTGACAAAAAATTGGGATGCATTCCAAAAATGGAATTTAGAGTATATACAAAAGCATGCCAGCGACCAGATTGTGCCGCTTTACAATAACGAACCTACAAAAGGAAAACAAAATTCTGCAGAGCCAGCTACCGAAATGAAAATGGCAGATTATATTGAATTGATAAAAACCAAACCAACCGATTTACGCATCTTCTTTTACGATCTAAAGGTAAAATTGCCAGAATTGTTGAAAGATTTTGAATATCCAGATATTGGTTTGAAATTTTTCAAGCGTTTACCAGTGCTTTTCTTCGGTGGTGAAGGCTCCAAAGTATTGCCTCATTATGATATGGACTTGGCAGATTTAGTACATTTTCACTTTCAAGGCACTAAAAGGGTGATGCTTTTTTCACCCGAACAAACAAAGTATTTATATAAAATACCTTTCGCGATTCATAATTTGGAAACGATAGATTTAGACAATCCAGATTTTGAAAAATATCCAGCATTGCAATATTTACAAGGCTTGCGCACTACAATGAAACACGGTGATGCACTTTATATGCCAAGCGGTTACTGGCATTACATAAAATATTTGGACGGTGGTTTTTCAATGACGCTTCGTGCATTTCCTAGAAATATTGGCAGTTTAGGGAATATGCTTTACAACGTATTTTTTATGCGAAATTTTGAAAATGTAATGCGTAAATTTTTTGGGCAAAAATGGATTGATTATAAAGAAAATCGAACGTTGACTAATACCAATAAGCGCGCTGCAAAGCTGAAAAAGAGGTAAAATGAAATATTTAGAAAAAATATTCACGTTTGCGCTACTATTATTTTTTCTGAATTCATGTGGCGTTTCAAAATCACTTCATAATCGCCCAGATGTTAGTGGTTATGATGCTACAATCCCCGAAAAAGTAAAAATAAACGATTCTACGTTTGTCGCCGGAGACAATTTTCTTTTAAAAAACAGACAAGGCCAATGGGAATTATATGTAGAAGGAAATCCACTGCAAATTGGCGAAATAACAGGAAGTTTAACCCAAGATTTAATGCAAAAGCAAGAAGCCATCTTTTTCAATAAAGTGGAAGATTTGGCACCTTCAAAAACGCAACAGTATTTACTTCGTAAGTTTTTGGCGTGGTATAATAGAAAAATGTATTTGCACATTCCCGAGGAGTATAAAACTGAAATTTATGGAATGTCAAAATATTCATCTTCAAATTTCAGTGAAATAGGTGAGGCTTATTTAAGATTATTATACTTACATGGAGCTCACGATATTGGACACGCCATGCAGGATTTAATGCTTGTGGGCTGTTCTTCTTTTGCAGTTTGGGACGATAAAACCGTGGATGGTGAATTACTTATAGGAAGAAATTTCGACTTTTATGCAGGCGATAATTTTGCGAAGGAAAAAATAATTGCTTTCGTAAACCCTTCCGAAGGACATAAGTTTATGTCGGTCACTTGGGGAGGAATGATGGGCGTGGTTTCTGGGATGAACGACCAAGGTTTAACAGTAACCATAAACGCTGGGAAATCTGAAATTCCGTTGGTTGCAAAAACGCCAATTTCTATAGTAACCAGAGAGATTTTACAATATGCTTCAACCATTGATGAAGCCATTGCAATTGCAAAAAAGCGAGAAGTATTTGTTTCCGAAGCTATTTTTATAGGAAGTGCAAAAGATAAAAAAGCTGCAATAATTGAAGTTGCACCAGATAATTTTGATGTTTATGAAGTTGAAAACACAGATGTATTAATTTGCAGTAATCATTTTCAAAGTGAAGCCTATAAAAATGATGAACGCAACTTAAAGTGGATTGAAGAAAGCCACTCAATGTATCGTTTTGAAAGGATGGAAGAATTGATTTCAGAAGATAAAAAGCTTAATATTGAAGACGCAGTAGCAATTCTTAGGAATAAAAAAGGATTAAATGATGATGAAATAGGCTTCGGTAATGAAAAAGCTTTAAACCAGCTTTTGGCGCATCACGGCATCGTTTTTAAACCTGAAAGTAGAAAAGTTTGGGTTTCTTCAAACCCTTATCAGTTGGGCGAATTTGTAGAATATGATTTAGATGAAATTTTTAAAAATAGAGAAGGAAATCCAGCCACAACTTCAGTTTCAAACTATAAAGGAAACATTGCTGAAGATCCGTTTGTTCATTCAAAAGAATTTAAAGATTACGAAGAATACCGAGTTTTGGAGCGAGAAGTGGAAGTATCTATTGAAAACAAAGAAACTATTTCCGAAGAAAAACTTTCAGCATTGCAACAAAAAAATCCCGAGTATTGGAAAGCATATTATTTAATAGGAAAGTATTACTTTGAAAAAAATTACTGTGCTGCGGCTAAAAAGGCTTTTGAAAAAGCATTAACGAAAGAGATTACAACCATTCCAGATAAAGAGAAGATTGAGAAATATCTTCATAAATTAAAGTGATTTGCCACGAATTCACGAATTAAATATGTCTGGTCGAGATCTGTTGTCTTTATTAAATGGATGAATATTTTCATTTAATAAAAATTAATATTCGTGGCTAAAAAAATAACAAATGATTCCAGAAATAGAAAAAGCATCCAGACAAGAAATTAAAGCCTTTCAAGAAGAAAAATTGAAAGGAACACTTCAGTATTTGAATGCCAATTCCCCGTTTTATAAACGCTTTTTCAAAGAAAACAAGATTCAGCTTTCAGAAATGAAAACGCTGGAAAATCTTCAAAAAATCCCCGTCACTACAAAAGATCATCTTCAGCAATTTAACGATGATTTCATCTGTGTACCAAAATCTGAAATTATTGATTATATAACAACTTCTGGCACATTAGGCGATCCTGTAACTTTTGCATTAACAGATAAAGATTTGGAACGTTTGGCTTATAATGAAGCTATTTCATTCGCCTGTTGTGGTGTGGGCAAAGAAGATACTTTACAATTAATGACCACGATGGATCGTCGTTTTATGGCGGGTTTGGCTTATTTTTTGGGTGCGCGAAAATTGGGTTCAGGTATTATTCGTGTAGGTTCAGGCATTCCAGAACTGCAATGGGATTCTATTTTGAAGTTTAAACCCACCTATTTAATTACAGTGCCTTCTTTTCTTTTAAAACTTATTGAATATGCAAAACAACAAGGGATTGATATAAAAAATAGCGGTGTAAAAGCTGCAATTTGTATAGGCGAACCTATCCGAGAGCAGGATTTTTCGCTTAACATTTTAGCAAAAAAAATAAAAAAGGATTGGGATATTGAACTGTTTTCAACTTATGCTTCTACCGAAATGAGCACTGCTTTTAACGAATGTGAAATCCACAACGGCGGTCATCACCATCCAGAATTAATAATTGCTGAAATTCTTGACGAAAATGACAAGCCAGTTAACGAAGGTGAAGTTGGTGAACTTACAATCACAACTTTGGGAGTAGAAGCAATGCCTTTACTACGTTTTAAAACAGGAGACATGGTTCAAGCATACAATGAACCTTGCAAATGTGAAAGAAATACAATGCGTTTAGGCTCAGTTGTAGGCAGAAAAAAACAAATGATAAAATATAAGGGTACAACGCTTTATCCGCCAGTGATGTACAATATATTGAATGACTTTTCAGAAGTGGAAAGCTATGTAATTGAAGTTTTTCACAATGAATTAGGGACAGATGAAATACTGATAAAAATTGCTTCCGAAGAAATATCCGAAGAATTGTTACTTGAAATCAAAGACCATTTTCGAGCAAAACTTCGGGTTGCTCCAAAACTTGAATTTGCGACTTCCGAAGAAATTAAGACACTTCGTTTTCCGCCTTTAAGCAGAAAACCTGTGGATTTGATTGATAGAAGGATATAATAAAATACGTAGACCTACGTATTGAAGCTACATTTTAAATTGAGTTTTAAATTTTAAGATAAAAAAAAGGACTTAACCAGAGGGTATTCCCTACGCCAGAGAGTTCCTCGGAAACTGAAATCGAAATTGGTAAAAAATGTTAGCCTTTTTAAGCGTAGAAATTCAACTGAAACATGAAATCAAAAATTTATAAGGTTAATATGTGTAGTGAGTATATGATGGGCATTTACCCACTTACGTGAATATTACTGATGGAAAAACAGCAGAT